>NZ_MIJE01000002.1 GCF_001730225.1 Desulfuribacillus alkaliarsenatis
GTATTAGCTTCGGTTTCCCGAAGTTATCCCAGTCTTACAGGCAGGTTGCCCACGTGTTACTCACCCGTCCGCCGCTAACTTTGATAAGAGCAAGCTCTCATCTCTGTCCGCTCGACTTGCATGTATTAGGCACGCCGCCAGCGTTCGTCCTGAGCCAGGATCAAACTCTCCAATAAATGTTTGTTTATATCCTTAACGACTTATCGGCTAAGATAAAGTCGATTTTAAGCTCAAAAGTCACTGACTTTTTTTGTTGGATTCTTTCGAATCCGAATTGACGTTGTTTTGATTGCATTATACAGTTTTCAAGGAACTTTAGTGCTACGATTTACTCGATCGTAGCTCGTCAGCCGTTTTTATCGGCGACTTTTATATCATATCACAGGTTGTCACTCAATGTCAAGCTGTTATTTGTTTCCATTTTGTGTGGTGGCCGACGATATGACTTATTCTTTTATAATGACTAAAACGCCGCTTGTTTCAGCGGCAAAATATATCTTACCACATTCGCAACGGCGCTTCAATAATCGTTTTGAAACAAATTTATCGATTTAAAATCATTAAATCGGCTTGTCTCTTTAAAGCTCGAATTTTGTCGATTTTTTGTTATTTAATGATTTCTCCATTAATAGTATAATCGTACCTTATATCTGCATTAAGCGACTTAGAAACCGAGCAATACTTGTCCATGCTTAAGTCAATTGCGCGTTTTAGCTTTTTAGGATCTAGGCTCTCCCCTTCGAAGTTATAAACTATCGTTATATCAGTAAATCTTCTAGGATGCTCTTCTGCTCTAGTTCCCATTACTTTTATTTCAAATTTAGCAATATCCATACGCATTTTCTTGATAGTCTGTACAATATCTATACCCGTACAACCTGCCACTGCTTGAAGTATTAGCTCCATAGGAGATGGACCTTGCCCATCTCCGCCCGCATATACTCCTGCATCCATAAGTGTTGTATGGCCATTTGCGCTCGTACCTAAGAATTGCATGTTTTCTTTCCACACTACGTTAACTTCCATCTTATCAGCCCCAATATTAAATTATAGTTTAGAAAATATTATATAGTTAGATTCCGACGTCACCGATAAATAAATGAATTAAAAGTGGTGTAACAAATCCTTCTACAAATGCAGCAACTAGTAGAAGTACAAACAATAGCACTGCCAACTTACCCACTTCGCCCCATACATGCTTATAGCTTTCCCATCTAGTTAGATTCGGCAGTGGCTTAAGCCATACAAAACCCAGCTTGATTCCCATACCCCCTGCAATTAATATTGCTGGTATTTCTAATATTCCGTGTGGCAACAGACCTACGATTGATAGTAAAATTGGCGAGACACCAGCTTCTCCTACTAAACTAAGGACAACTCCAATTAACACTCCATTTATGGCTAAACCCATTATTGGTACGATACCAAATAGGCTACCTATTGCAATGAACATAATCGCCGCACGAAGGTTGTTCCAGAATATCACCCAGGAAGCGTATAGAGGGCTACCTTTTTCCGCGATTTGCTGCCCTAGGTCTTGTATTTTGCCCAACTCCTGCTCAATATGCGCAAACATCTGCTCTGCAAATATCACACCAACAGCCGTTCCTAAAAAAAACAAAATCCCCGCTAGGATTATATATGACTTATTTTCTTTAATTACCGCTAGTGAATTACCCATCTATTCCTCCTGTAATAAACTAATTTGATTTTATTGCTATTGTAACTTTATTCATCATAACAAAGGAAAATGTATATGACTAGTTATTAGACCTAGATAAATTGCATAAAAATTAAGTATGTCTATTATATTAGTTCTACCATATATGTAGGGAGGGATAGCTATGCGCTTTGTATGGGTTTTGAATGGGAAGGTGATTCTTAAATACATTTCCTTTGTAATGTTATTTTTATTTGCTGTAGGAGTCCTTTATGTCGAACGAAATTATATCTCTGTATTGTCTACTGAAAATCCAGCAGCAATTTATAAGGTGAATACAGACAAGAAGGTTGTTGCACTTACCTTCGATATCAGTTGGGGACGTCAAGCACCCGAACCAATTATAGACATCCTCGAAGAGAAGAATGTCCGTAATGTAACGTTTTTTATTTCTGGGCCATGGGCTCGGGATAATCCCGATATCGTTCGGCGTATCGACAAGCTAGGAATGGAGATTGGAAGTCATGGGTGGAAGCATGTAAACTATAGTGAACATAAGGATGAATTTGTAATTGAGCAAATCCTTACAGCCCACGAAACTTTGCTCGAAATCACAGGAAAAGAGCCTAACTTAATTAGAACTCCAAATGGAGACTTTAATAAGCGAACATTAAAGGTTGCAGCAGAACTAGGATACTCTGTAATTCAGTGGGATACCGATTCTAAGGATTGGATGCGCCCAGGACCAGATAAGATTGTTGATAATGTACTCTCAAAAGCATTCCCAGGAGATATTATCCTATTACACGCAAGCGACTCAGCACTACAAACCATAGATGCCCTTCCTAGAATTATTGATGGACTTCGTGAAATGGGGTATGAAATTGTATCCGTAACCCAGCTTATCGAAAACGCTAACATCAAAAAAAAGATAGAGTAATCTTCTATCCCTTAACAATTACTAAACCTGTATCGCCAGTAAATTGCTCATCTGCAACCACCTTGAAGGCGTGGCCAAATTTACTGGCGATTTTCATGTACTTAAAATTAGCGTTACTTTTGTTGTCTGCACTTATTATTATATTAAGTTTGTTCGATCTCCTTAACAGCGCCTCTACCTGTAGATATGTGTCTTGCGAATTTAAGCTTTGCTTGCTATAATATGCAATCACATCCTCTGCTTCGTATCCTAACATTTTTCGCCTCTCTGGGTTTAATTGCAGGTTATCTGCTGCCATTATTCTTTGGATAATATCTTTTTCCGAGCTATAGTTTGGTTTCTTTTCTCCCCGCTGTTGTTCATCCATTGTTCATTAACCCCTTCAGTACAATATTCATTGACTTAAATAATACAAAAATAGTCTAACTATACATTTACATATAAATCATAGATATATTCTTAGTTAATTGAATAAGCACTATGCATCACCCAAATAATTATCTACTAACTTTACCAGTATAATTGTTATTTCTGAACTTCATACTAATTATAGGATTATTTTCAGGAGGACAAAACACATGAATCATTACAAAGCATACGACAACTATATACGACTTTACATACGTCTGGGGATTTTGTTAGCTATATGCGCTCTTACTTTTCTAGCTTTAGCTGCTTGTGCTCCCGCTCAGCGGCCTGAAGGCGGAAATGTTGATTATCAAGAGATTAAGGAAATGATTGTTGATGCCATAAGTTCAAAAGAAGGTCGCGAAGCGATAATGGAATTAATGCGTGACCCAGAGGTGAAGAAAGAAATCATCGTAGAGGATACAGACGTTAAACGTGCCGTTGCCGAGTCTTTACTTGACCCGAAAAACCGCAAAATTCTAGAGGATGCTATGAAGGATCCAAAGTTTGCTGCCGAATTCGCTAAGACCGTCGAGGAAGAGCATAAAGATATTTTAACTTCCTTATTACTAGATCCTGATTATCGAGAAATGTTAATCGAAGTATTTGGAGAGCCTGATTTTGAAGACATATTATTAGATACCTTAAAGGGTTCAGAGATGCGAGTTCACATGCAGGAAATAGCTAAACAAGCCTTTCTGACTCCAGCTATGAGGTTAGAGTTATTAGAACTATTAAGAATCATTCAACAAGAGGAACTGGAAATGGATATTCAAGCTGACGAGGAAGAAAACGGCGAAGAGGATGAGGAAGACGACGATGAAGCTGAGCAAGAAGATGAAGAGGGAGTCTTACCATCAGCTTTAATACTATAGTACGTGTTTATTTAATTATATTAATTCTAAATGTGCTAAATTAAATATGACCTGCAAAATATGTAGTGCTTTGCAGGTCATTAGCTTTATGTTCTCTCTGCAAACAATACACAGTTATCCTTTAAATCTTGTTTAATTGCCTTTTTCCGCTCTTGATGTTCCAGATTTTGATATTTGAGTGTATATTGTGATTGGATTGCCGCTTTAGCTGATTCAACCACCATGTCCGTTAGATGGGTACAGCCGTGTTCATCTCCAATACGCTCCATAACACTCCTCGTAAGTCCAGTGCCAATCTCTAAACCAATTATTTTTTTAATATTTTCTTGGGCTGGGGCACACTCACCATCAGGCATCCGAAGCATCTGTGCCTCTATATCTTCTATTACAAGCCCAGGGTACGATATATACACATGCATAATCATCTCGTGCTTTGTATCATTTAAGGACGTAATCACTTTAAGTGTTTTTGCGTCAATTAACTCAACCATACTTGATTTGTGCCGCGAAAAAACAAACAATATAATAGCCTCCTACCATCAATGTCATTATATTGTTCAATTATATCGTGTTATTTTAGCAATTGTAAAGCTGGTACGCTGAGTAGTTAATCTATATTGTACCTCTTTTCAGCCATATATTCGGCTATCCCTAAGTATATAGCATGGGCTAACTTATTCTGATACTCTTCTGTTTGTAGCAACTTCGTTTCTTCAGGATTAGATAAAAATCCTGTTTCCACAATAACTGCAGGTGCATTCACTTCTTTCAATAAAAACACTCGCTTGTCAGGTAATGGTGTCCTATCCGTGTTACCCGTTATTACTATAAGCTGCTCTTGTATTTTTGTAGCTAGGAGCTTTCCTTCTTCACTTCCATAGGTATAAAAGCATTGTGATCCAGACCAACGACTGGATGCTATAGAGTTTAGATGGATACTGACTAGTATCTCGGCATTCGATTCATTAATCAGCTTAGCCCTATTTCTTAAGTCTTCAACCTTCCTCCGACTATATCCCCTAGTATCTTCACTCGCTAAATCATAGTCACCTTCCCTAGTCATAATTACGCTAGCCCCAGCTTGTTGTAAATAGTCACGCACCTTTATGGCAATCGGCAAGGTAATGTCTTTTTCAATCACACCATCCTCCGAAACTGCCCCTCCGTCCACTCCTCCATGTCCCGCATCGATTGCAATGATTGCCCCTGTTAATGGTAAGCCTATCGTCTCTTGAGTCTCTCTAAAATCTGGTAGCATCATATAAACAAATATAAATACTAGCGAATACAAGAGGACACCCTTTGCTTTTTTCCGTAATCTATCCATTACATCAACTCCATTTTCTTAAGCTTCCATATCCAAATAGTTTCTAAGAGGTTATAATAGGATTGTACTGTCGCATTTTTCTTACATTTTATGTGGCAATTACGATCAGTATGCTAGAAAGAACGTGAAAACATGGAATATTATAATAAGCCAATTACATTACGCACGAAGATAACAATATTGGTATTCGGTTTGGTATTTGTATCAAGCTTGCTTGGCGCGCTGTTGTTAGTTGAAAATGTACAGCGATCCGTAGAAGTGGAGCTTGGTGAACGCGTCATGGCAATAGCTAAGACCGTTGCACAAATGGATGAGCTAAAAGAAAATATCTCGGATCCCGAAGGATGGAAAAAAATACAACCAATTGCAGAGCGTGTCCGCCTTGCTACAAATATCGAATACATTGTAGTGCTTAACATGGATAGAATTCGCTATTCCAGTCCCTTAGAGGATCGGATTGGGACAAGATTTTCTGGTGGGGATGAAGGTCCAGCTTTTGCAGAACATGAATATATTTCACCTGCAAAAGGTGTGTTAGGTCCTTCCGTTAGAGCTTTCGTGCCAATTATGGATGAATCACAGCAGCTAGGGGTTGTGGTTGCGGGTGTATTAACCCCTACCTATACTTCATTAATCCAGAAATATCGGATAGATATTTATTTATCCCTAATAGGAGCCCTTGTGCTTGGATTCATTGGTTCTTGGCTACTAGCGAGCAACGTCAAACGCCAGCTATTTAATATGGAGCCCATTGAAATTGCGCGCCAGCTCAAAGAACGTAGCGCTGTTTTCCATACTATTAAAGAAGGTATAATCGCCGTTGATAGGGATGGTAAAGTATCTTTAGCAAACGAACAGGCAAAAAACATCTTTAATTTTTCGACTAATATTATCGGCGAGTGCTTTCAGCATCTACTTCCAGATAGTCCAGTATATAACGTTATGGACACAGGCTCCATTGAACTGAACAAAAATATGCTTATAAACAACAAGGTCTATATAACATCTTTTATGCCTATTAAGGTGAATGAACAAATCTTAGGTGCTGTAATTACGCTTCAGGAGCAATCAGAGGCCTACCTTATAGCTGAAGAACTAACGGGAGTAAAGAAATTCATTGAAGCGTTAAGGGTGCAAAACCATGAACATATGAACAAACTGCATACAATCGCCGGGTTACTACAGCTCCAACAATACGATAAAGCCCTTGATTATGTTTTCACTATTACAGAAGAGCACCAAGCATTAACAGGTTTCTTAACTAAAAACTTCACAGATTATAGCATTTCTGGACTTCTGCTTGGCAAATATAGCAGAGGCAAAGAGCTTGGTATCGAGATTATGATTGACCCTAAAAGCACGCTTAAAAGTCTGCCTGAGGGTATTGGTGCTAGCACGTTTGTAATCATTATTGGCAACTTACTTGAGAACGCCATGGATGCTGTAACGTGTAATCCAATAGGCCAACGGAGTATTTATATTCATATATATGAAACTAAAGAAGATATCAATATAGTTGTTAGAGATAACGGCTCAGGTATTAAGGACTCAATAAAATCTCGTATTTTCGAGCAGGGTTTTACAACTAAGACCACAAGCAATCATGGCATAGGTCTAGCATTAGTAAAAGAATATATTGAAGCAGCTAATGGAACAATCCATTTCGAAACTGAGATATCTGAAGGCTCAACTTTTTTTGTTGTCATACCTAAACATAGATTTTAAATTTATAAATTATTGAAAAGAAGGGATTGACTCAATTGAAACATAGGTTACTAATTGTAGAAGATGATCCGATGGTAATGGAGATACACAAACAATTTATACAAAAGTCCAATAATTTTGAGATTATTGCTACAGCAGGTAGTGGTACAGAAGCAGTAGAGCTTGCAAGCGCTACTCAGCCTGATGTAATGCTGTTAGATATATATTTGCCTGATATGGATGGTCTCTCTGTACTCAAAAAATTGCGTGCCCTAAATGTTCCCACTGATATCATTTTAATTACCGCCGCAAGGGACGCAGCATCTATTCAAGAAGCTTTTCGTTATGGAGCTGTAGATTATATAATTAAACCTTTTAAATACGATCGACTAAAAAAAGCCCTAGATACTTATTCCAAGATGATTGATTCATTAGGAGCTAACGACCAGTTCTCACAGGAGCAAATAGACTTATTAAGTACAGTCTACCCTCCTAAGGAAACAGCCGCTTCTTCAAGCTTTGATGACATAACAGATTTGCCAAAAGGGTTGAACAAGCTAACTCTACGACAAATTGTTGTCTATTTACTAAAACAAACGGATGCTAAGTCCGCTGAAGAAGTAGCTGAAGGAATAGGTTTGGCTCGAGTTACTGCAAGAAGGTACTTAGAGTTTTTAGAAAACATTGATAAGGTAAAGCTGGAAGTTCAGTACGGCAGTGTTGGCCGCCCAGTAAATCGCTACCGACCAATACAGTAAATACAATGAATACAATATATCAATGAATACAATGATGATAATAATATATCAATGCATACAATGATTTTAGGAAGTGACTTATATGTATAAAAAACATCGTGCAGGTATTTTGTTCGCAATAGCTTGTATATTCTTATTAGCAAGCTGCTCATTGCTCGATGCACCAGAAATTCCCGGGCTTATTTCAACGCCTATTGCTATTGATTTCGAGCAGGTTAGTCCTGAGGATAAAATCATTATTAAGTTTTCTCACGTGGTTGCAGAGAACACTCCTAAAGGTTTAGCTGCTCAGAAATTTAAACGTCTAGCAGAGGAGAGGACTAATGGGCGGGTAGAGGTTCAGGTGTTTGCAAATGCACAATTGTACGATGACGATGCTGCGGTTTCTGCCTTACAACAAAATCATGTACAATTGATTGCTCCAGCTACTTCGAAAATGACTGCATTATTTCCTGAATGGCAGGTATTTGATTTGCCTTTTGCCTTTGCAGATGAAGAAAGCGTACGTATTGCTATGGAAGGCGAGCTCGGAGAGCTGATGTTTTCATTACTAGAGTCAGAGTATATGTATGGGCTGGCAATGTGGGATAATGGCTTTAAACAACTTACCAACCGCTCTAGAGTTATTAGACAACCAACCGACGTTTCTGGTCTGAGATTTCGTGTTATGGATAGCCGTATTCTCGAAAAACAATACGCACAATTAGGTGCAATACCGTATATTTCCCGTTTTTCTGATGTATACAGCTTGTTAGAGCAACAGTTAGTTGACGGTCAAGAAAACACTTTGTCTAACATTTATACTAAGCGCTTTTATGAAGTGCAAAATTATATGACCATTAGCAATCATGGATACTTAGGTTATGCCGTTATAACTAATGCAGAGTTCTGGAGCTCATTACCTGACGACATTAGAGATGTATTAGACCAAGCAATAGCAGAGACTACACTGTGGATTCGACAAAATGCTAGAACAATAAATGACGAACAATTAGAAAACTTAATTCGTACACAGCGCTTACGAGTCCATTACCTAACTGAATCTGAATTAATTCAATGGCATAACGCCTTACAGCCTATTTACGATTTGCTTGAGCAGGAAATCGGCAAAGAATATATTGAAGCATTACAAACATCAAGAAAATAACTATTATACAAAAAGTAGATATAATAAAATAAAAAAGTGCTCCCTTTATAGTTAGACAGTTAAAAATACGATAACTGTTATCATAAAGGGATCACTTTTTTTATTATAAAGGATTATTTATTGTAATTCATCACCAGTAAGTGCTCTATAAGATTCTTGTAGCAAAGATCTTGTATATGCAGGATTATGCACTCCCCAACTTCCTTCTGTTCGAATTAAGTACACATTGTATGCTGCTATAAACGCTTCCAATGATACTTGGTCTGGAGTTAATGTTTCAGTGCGTGCCTCATCAGCATAAAATATTAATTGCCCACCACCTGAGGAAATATATACAGATCCAGTTTCTTCAAAAATAGCTTCTTCTAGCTGAGACACCCATTCTTGCACCTGATCTTGGAAACCATTTAAATTCCAGTCAGTAATACCAGAGTGGCATCCACCACACGTTTGTCCAGCATACTGTTCGTCCATTTGGAAAGTATGATCACGATATCCATCAGCAGTTTGTGGCATATGGCATGTTAAGCATGTGTTCTCAAGTTCACCATGGGCTGGCGTATGTCCATATTCCACGTCAGGATATTCAACTCCACCCATACCAGTCGTTAATGCAGCTGGACCATAGTGTGGATAGGAGAATCTTGTCGCTCCTCCTCCCTCATACTCTTCATAAATCGCTCTTGTATCACGGCGTCCATGGTGACATGTAATACACAGCGCACCAGTTCCTGCTTGAATTTCTTCATCAGCAAACGGTACACTCACTAGACCCGTATCCATTAACTCTTGACCTGTACCTGAGTGGCAAGATTGACAATCGATTCCTACGAAATGCATGCCTTCTTCATCAAATTGCTCTGGATCAGTAAATTCACCCGTAGAAAACGCGTATCCGTCATGACAAGCTACCGCACACGCCTCTCTGGCAGCGACACTCGGAACAGCAAACATTTTACCAGATTGCTTCCACTCTTCACTAATTCGATTAGTCATTGCTAAGCCAGCTATTCCATCTGCAGGCTGTTGTGCATTATTATCCCCTGGAGCTGGTTCTTGTGGAGCTGGCTCGTCAGCAGGAGCACATGCTACCAATACAAATGAAAGAATAATTAACACTCCAATTAACTTATACATACTGTTTCTCATTTCTAATCACCTTTCTTCTTTTGTGTATTTTTTATAATAGAAATAACTAATATATAGAGTTTCCAATTTATCATTAAATTACTTATAAAAAGGCAATTTTTTTACATCATCATTGAAAGTGAATAAAAATCAGCATAACAAAGTCCAAATAACGTTGCCTAGTAGGCAACAAAAAAACCCCCAACCACTGAGGGTTGAGAGTCTTGCACTTGATAGTATGCAGTAAATACCTTTCGATATTAACGCTTTGAGAATTGTGGTGCACGACGAGCTTTTTTAAGACCGTATTTCTTACGCTCAGTCATACGAGGGTCACGCGTTAAGAATCCTGCACGCTTTAATGGCGAACGGAATTCTGTATCTGCTTGTAAAAGAGCTCTTGCAATACCATGACGGATTGCACCCGCTTGACCTGAGAATCCACCACCATGAACGTTTACTAACACGTTATAGCTTCCTAAAGTCTCAGTAAGGACTAACGGTTGTTTTACAATCAGTTTTAAAGTTTCTAAGTCGAAGTACTCGTTGATATCACGCTTGTTAATGATAATTTGTCCATCACCAGGCACTAAGCGTACACGAGCAACAGAGTTTTTACGTCTTCCAGTTCCATAATATTGTACTGTAGCCAAGAGAGCTAGCCTCCTTTACGATTTAAGTTCCCAATTTTTTGGTTGTTGTGCTTGATGCTCATGCTCTGGTCCAGCATAAACACGTAATTTCTTGATTTGTGCATCGCCAAGCTTTGTGTGTGGCACCATGCCTTTAATTGCTTTGAATACCATTTCCTCTGGCTTGTTCTTAATCATGTCAGATGCTTTTGTAACTTTTAAGCCACCTGTGTAACCTGAGTGACGGTAGTATTTTTTCTGCTCTAATTTCTTACCTGTTAATACCACTTTACTGCAGTTGATAACTATTACGAAGTCTCCAGTATCTACATGAGGGGTAAATTCAGGCTTATGTTTTCCTCTTAATAAAGTAGCAGCTTCAGTTGCAAGACGACCTAGTGTCTTACCTTCCGCATCAATTACATACCAATCGCGTTGAACTTCGTTGGTCTTTGCCATATAGGTAGTACGCATCGGAAAGATTCCCTCCTAACGAAAATGTTTATCTAATCCAGATTGTATCTGGTGTTTGGTGTTTTTTTCATAAGACATATTGCAACATT
Organism: Desulfuribacillus alkaliarsenatis; assembly: GCF_001730225.1. NCBI lineage: Bacteria > Bacillati > Bacillota > Desulfuribacillia > Desulfuribacillales > Desulfuribacillaceae > Desulfuribacillus > Desulfuribacillus alkaliarsenatis. Next base: position 11,143 of record NZ_MIJE01000002.1, read on the forward strand.
GTGACGTGGCATTGTCCAAAAATCCGGGGCTCTGGAATTTAGAATACCGTTGAATATTATACATCTGTAGTAACTGTGTGTCAAGTCTTTGCAACGCTTCCTAGCGTTTTTTTTTTGATAATTTTACAATGTTCTACAGTTAGTATTTCACATTCCATAGAGTTAGCCCGTGTGCTGGCGCCGTGATGGGGCATCTTGTGCGATCCTTGGCTGATAGCATATCCTTTAGATCATCAGGTGCTAAGCGTCCCTTGCCAACTTCTATTAGCGCTCCTGCTATTATACGCACCATATTGTACAGAAAGCCGTTACCTGTTACAAAGATTTTAATAAGACCCTTAGTGCTTCGAATATCTATTGTGTAAATTGTGCGTACTTTATCTTCAACGTCTGACTTATGGGAGCAAAAAGATGTGAAATCATGGGTGCCTACTAAATACTCTGCTGCCTCACGCATGCGTCTAGTGTTTAATTTTTTTTCGACATGGTTACTAAAGCGTTTATTAAAAATATTTGCTGTTTGGTGGTTATCAATCATATAACAGTAGGTCTTTTCTTTGACGTTATAGCGGGCGTGAAAATCGCTTGCTACAGTCTCAACCAGATGTGCTACGATATCATTAGGTAGTTTTGAATTGATAACCTTCACCATTTTTTCGAGGGGGACTGTGGTTTGTACGTCAAAGTGCGCCACCTGATGAATCGCATGGACTCCACGGTCTGTCCTTCCAGATGCCGTTGTGCGAACTTCTGTGTTGAATACTGCCGTCAATGCTTTATCTAATTCTGCTTGTACTGTACGTCCGTTTGGTTGTATTTGATATCCATAGAAATCAGTTCCTTCATAGCTGAAAATGAGCCTAATGCGTTGCACTTTTATCCCCCTTCTAATCTGATAGTCTAAAACCTGCCCCATAAGACAATAGTTATTACGATAAATAGAATAATTGCTACAATGGTGTCCCGCCAGCTGTATTTAAGTTTCTTAAATTTTGTTCTGCCGATACTTCCTCGATAACACCTTGCTTCCATTGCTGTTGCCAGTTCGTCTGCCCGCTTAAAGCTCATGATTAAGAGCGGCACAACCAAGGGAATTATATGCTTCATTTTCTCTGACAGCTTGCCCCTAACTATTGATCCACCCCTGGCCATTTGCGCTTTAATAAGCTTGTCTGTTTCACGGACAATAGTCGGTATAAAGCGAATAGAAATTGTCAGCATTAAGGCAATCTCGTGAACTGGGATTAGTTTTTTAAAGGGACTAAGGATTGTTTCAATGCCTTCTGTCATGGAAATCGGCGGAGTCGTGATTGTAAGAATCGTAGAAAAATATATTAGTGTAAATAACCGAAAGCTTATTAATGCACCCTGATAAAGGCCTTCTGTATAAATGCTTAGAAAACCAATATTCCATAATAATTGTCCGTCTTTATTGATAAATATATGTAATAGGAAGGTCAAGTAAACAAACCATAGAATCGGTCGCATTCCCCTATATAAATGGCTCGCTTTAATGTTTGCTAGCCCATAAATAGTTACTACTAAAGCTGCCAAAATAAATAATTGATATAACTCACGAATACTAAACACAACAAAAACGAGAGCGAACATCCCTAGCAGCTTTGTTCGAGGGTCTAATCTATGAATAAAGGAGTCCACAGCTATATATTGCCCAATTAGTACTTGGTTTAACATATGATCCCCCTTAAATATGCTGCAAAGCTATCCTCTGTTTTCAGTTCTTCTTCTAGCTCGATAAGAGACTTTTGAATAATCCCTTTGGCTTGAAGGGACAGTGCTAGCTTTACCAATGATGGCGGTTCGACTTCAATTGAGCGTTCCTGCCATCTATCGAGTAGTTGGCTACTAGTGCCTGCAAAATTGACTTTTTTGTCTGCAAATACAAGATAGTAGTCAGTATACTTCCAAAGCTCGTCAATATGATGAGATACACAGAGCGTTGTCCATCGGAGCTCTTTATGAAGATTATATATCATGTTCGTTAGTCGCACCTTACTGACAGAATCAAGGCCTGCCATCGGCTCGTCAAGAATCATCATTTTCGGTTCCATTGCTAGTATTCCCGCTAGAGCTACCCTACGCATCTGGCCACCACTCAATTGAAAAGGAGCACGTTTAGCAAATTCTGAGTATTCTAATCCCGTTAGCTCCATTGCACTAGCAACTAGTTTGTGTACTTTATCATCTGTGTACTTTAAATTTTTCGGTCCGTAAGCAATGTCTGCCTCGACGGTTTCCTCAAATAATTGGTGCTCTGGATATTGGAATAGGTAACCTATAGAGTTCCAGAGGGCTTCAAGCCTGTTTCGTTCATTTCTTGGTTGTTTGGTTGCTGAGAATACGTACAACTTATTATCTGAGTGATTAGTAGAATTATCTGCAGGATTCTCGTGATTTTCACCTTGATATATGATTTCACCTGTTGATGGTTTTATCAGCCCTTTTATTAGCTGTAATGCCGTCGTTTTGCCAGAGCCTGTTCTGCCTAAGACCGAAACAAAGCTACGACTTGGAATCGTAAAGCTGATATCGTCTATGGCTAGTTCCTCAAACGGTGTACCCTGTTGGTATATATAGCTTAAGTTTTTACATTGTATCTGCATAATTGATTCACCAATTCTTCCATACACATAGGGATATGTTCAGTTTCTATTATTTCTGATTGAAGAGTCGCAAACTTTTGATAAAAACGCATGCTAAAAGGCAGTTGTAGGCCTAAGCTTGGCAGGCCATTGTCGTAGGTAAATATGGTCTTTGGCACGCCTTTCATGACGATTTGACCTTCTGCAAGGACGTACACTTCATCTGCTAAGATAGCTTCTTCAATATCATGGGTAATCTGAATAATCGTTTTCGTAGAATCCTCTAATATTGTCTTAAGGGCTGTTAAGACCTCTTGACGACCATCTGGGTCAAGCATAGACGTAGCTTCGTCAAGGACTATTACGTCAGGCTCCATAGCAAGTACTCCAGCTATGGCCACGCGTTGCTTTTGACCTCCTGATAGTTGGTGCGGCTCTTTATACCGTATTGCTCCGAGCTGTAGTTTATTAACTACTCTTTCTAGCCTTATGGCTATATCTTCTGATTCTAGACCGAGATTTTCCAGACCAAAGACGATATCATCCTCCACGGTAGCCCCGACAATTTGATTTTCTGAATTTTGAAATACCATACCGACGGTATTTCTTATTTTCCATATCTGCTCCTGATCTTGTGTATCCATGCCTTTAACTTTAACCGTACCTTCTACCGGTACCAGTATTGCATTAAAATGCCTTGCTAATGTAGATTTGCCTGAGCCATTAGCACCAAGTACTGCTATATGTTTACCTTGGGGAATTAAAATTGATATAGTTTGTAGTGCTCGTATATGTCCATAGGAATAAGTTATATTATGCCCTTGGATAATCCCATAGCTTCTTTGATCTGTCATATTCTCATCTCTCTCAGCGCAACTTTATTATTATAAACTGTTAATTACATAATAGTGCTATATGTATGTTACTACATGATGATAGCTCATTCAACATTGAAAAGCGGTTGGTATATAAAAAAAGGCTGTTCAGAATCTAATACTGATTCTAAACGCCTTTTTTATCTTTGCACTATATCTTGCTTTATTATTCTTGTTCTTCTACAAGCTCTAAAAAAGCCATAGGAGCCGCATCACCGCGACGAGGTCCTATTTTAAGTATGCGAGTATATCCGCCTTGTCGATTCTCAAAGCGCGGAGCTATATCAGAGAAAAGCTTCTGAATTGCGTCTTGACCTGACTCTGCATCCGCTTCTCTAGGACGCACGAATTGAGCTACTTGACGTCTAGCATGAAGGTCTCCACGCTTTGCTAATGTGATCATCTTCTCAGCAATGGAGCGAACTTCCTTTGCCTTAGCTTCTGTCGTTTCAATTCGTTCATGTATAATTAAGTTAGTAACAAGGTCTCTAAATAATGCTTTACGCTGGGAACTTGTTCTACCTAATTTAGCATAAGCCATTCCTTTCCCCTCCTTTGTACGCAAGTTGCTCGGGGTTATTCTTCTCTACGAAGCCCTAACGTTAATTCCTGTAGTTTTTCTTGTACTTCTTCAAGAGACTTACGACCTAAGTTGCGTACTTTCATCATATCTTCTTCAGTTTTATTGATTAATTCCTGTACCGTATTAATGCCGGCGCGCTTAAGACAATTATAGGAACGCACGGATAGGTCTAGCTCTTCAATTGTCATCTCTAGAACCTTCTCTTTTTTGTCTTCTTCTTTCTCGACCATGATTTCAGCGTCCTTCGCTTCATCAGTTAGCCCAACAAATAGAGATACGTGTTCGTTAAGAATCTTGGCACCGATACTAACTGCTTCATCAGGGCGAATGCTACCATCAGTCCAAACTTCAAGAATCAGCTTGTCATAGTTCGTCATCTGTCCAACCCTGGTGTTATCTACAGTGTAGTTCACACGTTGGATTGGTGAGTATAACGAGTCAACTGGAATTACACCAATTGATTGATCATCGTTCTTGTTTAGTTCTGCTGGTACATACCCTCTGCCGCGGTTAGCGGTAATTTCCATAAAGAAACTATGTCCTTCAGATAGAGTTGCAATGTGTAAATCTGGATTTAAGATTTCTACATCACTATCAACACGGATATCGCTTGCCTTAATTTCTTTACCTTCCGTTACGTCTATTACTAGAGTTTTTTCTTCATCTGAGTGAATTTTAATTGCTAGCTTTTTTAGGTTTAGGATAATCTCAGTTGTGTCTTCCAAAACACCTGGAATCGTAGAAAACTCATGTAATACATTGTTGATTTTGATAGCTGTTACAGCTGCACCAGGCAATGATGACAATAGTATTCTACGAAGTGAGTTCCCTAGGGTTGTGCCATAACCGCGTTCTAATGGTTCGACGACGAATGCGCCGTACTTACCATCTTCACTACTTTCTTTAATCTCTATCTTTGGCTTTTCAATTTCTATCATTCACTCAAACCCTCCCTAATCTTTAACAATTTCGGGCGTCCAGTTAATCGAGGGCTGTTACAATTAGCGTGAATACAACTCAACGATCATTTGCTCTGCAACTGGAATATCGATTTCTTCACGAGATGGTACTCGAACTACGCGACCAGACAAATTGTCAGAATCTACTTCAATCCATTCCTTACTACCCTTAGTTGCTGCAGCTTCTTTAATCTCTTTGAACTTCTCAGAGCCTTTAGATTTCTCTGCAACTTCTATTGTGCTACCAGGTACTACTTGGTATGATGGAATATCAACTTTCTTTCCATTTACTAAGAAATGTCCGTGTCTCACAAGTTGTCTTGCTTCTCTACGAGAACCTGCAAATCCTAAACGATAAATTATGTTATCTAGACGAGTCTCTAAAAGTTGTAATAGGATTTCACCTGTTACTCCCTTACGACGAGTTGCCTCTTTGTAGTATTTGCGGAATTGTCCTTCTAGTACACCGTAGATACGACGAGCTTTCTGCTTCTCACGAAGCTGAAGTCCATACTCGGATACCTTTTTACGTCCTTGCCCATGTTGACCCGGCGCATAAGTACGACGATCAATCGCACATTTATCTGTATAGCATCTATCGCTTTTAAGGAATAATTTTACTCCTTCACGACGACACTGACGACATGATGGACCAGTATATTTTGCCATTCTAGTATTGACACCTCCCAATAGATTTATACACTATTGTTATTTTTTCCTAATTTATATTGTTCAGCTTAATTTTAAAAATTATACACGACGACGCTTAGGTGGGCGACATCCGTTGTGTGGAATTGGAGTAGAGTCTTTAATTAGACTTACTTCAAGTCCTGCTGCTTGTAGTGAGCGAATTGCTGCCTCACGACCAGCTCCTGGTCCTTTAACATACACTTCAACATTTTTCATTCCATGCTCCATAGAAGCCTTCGCTGCTGTATCGGCAGCCATTTGCGCAGCAAATGGAGTGCTTTTACGAGATCCTTTGAACCCTAGTCCTCCAGCGCTTGCCCATGAAATAACATTCCCTTGAAGGTCAGAAATGGTAACGATCGTGTTGTTAAAAGTAGAGCGGATGTGTGCTTGGCCACTTTCTACATTCTTGCGGTCACGACGTTTTGTACGTGTCGTTTTACGCTTTACCTTTGCCATTTACGCTTTCCCTCCTTTATTATTTCTTCTTACCTGCTACTGTTTTACGAGGACCTTTACGTGTTCTTGCGTTTGTCTTACTCTTTTGTCCACGTACTGGTAAGCCTCTACGGTGACGAAGACCACGATAGCAACCAATTTCCATTAAACGCTTAATGTTACGAGAAATCTCACTGCGAAGATCCCCTTCTACTTTCATAGCTGAAATAACTTCACGAAGTCTATTAACTTCATCATCTGTTAAATCACGTACACGTGTATCAGGATTGATATTTGTGTCTGCTAAAATCTTGTTAGATACTGCTCTACCAATACCAAAGATATAAGTTAAAGCTACTTCTACCCTTTTGTCACGTGGTAAGTCTACTCCGGCGATACGAGCCATTCGATTCAACACCTCCTAGTGTTTCACTGTTTCTTGCTTAATACTTTTATTGTCTAGCCTTGTTTTTGTTTATGCTTTGGATTTTCACAAATTACCATAACCGTCCCTTTGCGACGAATAATCTTACACTTCTCACAAATTGGCTTGACAGATGGTCTTACCTTCATGTGTATAGCCTCCTTATTTGTAAGCCCGTTATTTATAGCGGTACGTTATACGCCCACGGGTTAAATCATATGGCGAAAGTTCGACTGTCACTTTATCTCCAGGTAAGATTCGAATGAAATGCATACGAATCTTTCCGGATACGTGAGCTAATACTTTATGACCATTTTCCAGTTCTACTCTAAACATGGCATTTGGTAAAGGTTCAATAACTGTTCCTTCTACCTCGATCACATCTTCCTTGGCCATAAGCATCACACTCCCTTCTCTGGGGCTTCTATTATACTTTCAACGGTAGCTTGTTCTTCTATATACCTATTTAATACGTAGCGAAGCTTTGAATTACTTACTCGACCTGTATCATTGATAGATTCAATGACTTCTTTACATACTTTGTCATCTGCAAGTTCGATGTGACGGATGTTCTTCTTCTTAGGTGAGTCAAATTTACGTTTGTCTCCATCTACTAATTGTACAAAGTTCTTATCAAGCACGTCAATAATCACAGCAAATTGTCCTATTTCTCTTCCTTGGGTAATCTTAACGATTTGCCCGACTTTATAATCCGTGTCTAGGTTTCTCATATTATCACCTATAGCTTCGTTAAAATTTCTGGGCCGTTATCTGTTATGACGACAGTGTGCTCAAAATGGGCACAAAGCTTACCATCAACCGTTACCACGGTCCAATTATCTAACAAGGTTTTCACATGATATGTCCCTATGTTCACCATCGGTTCAATCGCAAGTACCATACCTTTTTTTAGCCTTGGACCTCTGTTAGGGGGGCCAAAATTAGGTATCTGTGGGTCCTCATGCATATTCTTACCAATACCATGACCTACGTATTCACGTACTATCGAGTAGCCATATTGCTCTGCATAGGTCTGTACAGCATGTGAGATATCTGAGAGCCTGTTATTTATAGTTGCTTTACTAATTCCTTCATACAGTGACTTTTCTGTTACTTCGAGTAGCTTTTTTGCTTCGTCACTTATCTGACCAACAGGCAGTGTTACCGCTGCGTCTCCGTGAAATCCGTGGATATAAGCTCCAACGTCGATACTAATAATATCTCCATCTTTTAGAGCTCGCTTACTAGGTATCCCATGAACTAGTTCTTCATTGACAGAAGCGCAGATACTTGCAGGAAAGCCACTATATCCTTTAAAGGAAGGCTCTGCTCCATGCTTTCGTATTGTTGCCTCTGCAATTCGATCAAGTTCAAGTGTTGTGACTCCCGGTTGAACAGCTTTTCGAAGTTCTTCATGTGTGATGGCTACAATTCTACCTGCTTCACGCATTAGTTGTATCTCACTATCCGACTTGCAAATGATCATATTTGCGTACTCCGTAATATATTTGAAATGTCCTTAAAGACGATACTGATATCACGATCACCATCGATATTACGAAGGAGACCACGTTGCTCATAGAACTCAAGTAAAGGTGCAGTTTGTGCAATATTCACTTCAAGTCTTGTGCCAACTGTTGCTTCATTATCATCAGCACGCTGGTAAAGCTCACCTGCACATGCAGCGCACTCGCCTTCTTTTGGCGGTGGGTTGAAAACAACATGATAGGTAGCACCACATTGCTTGCAAATTCTTCTACCAGTAAGTCGTGCAAGTAATTTCTCTTTGGCGACATCGATATGGATGACATGATCGATATCTTTATCTAGTTCTGTAAGAGTTACCTCAAGTGCCTCAGCTTGTGGAACCGTCCTTGGAAATCCATCCAATAGAAAACCGTTCGTACAATCTGGCTTACTGAGTCTTTCTTTTACAATCCCTATTGTTACTTCATCAGGTACTAAGTTACCTGCATCCATGTACTTTTTGGCTTCTACTCCAAGTGGAGTTTGGTCCTTTACTGCTGCACGAAACATATCTCCCGTAGAGATGTGAGGGATGTTAAATTCCTTCACTATATATTCCGCTTGTGTTCCTTTTCCTGCTCCTGGTAAGCCCATCAGTACAATATTCATAATTAATCCCCTCCATCAAGACAGAATGTCTTTTTGGTTATTTTTTAATAAAGCCCTGATAGTGGCGCATTAGGAGTTGGTTCTCAATTTGTTTCATTGTATCAAGGGCTACACCGATAACAATGAGTAGCGCCGTACCACCGAAGTAAATATTCAATCCTGTTAGAGATCCGAATATTACCGGCATTACAGCAACAGCTGCTAAGAAAATAGCTCCCGCTAATGTAATACGGTTCATTACACGCGTGATATACATAGCTGTTGTTTTACCAGGACGGATACCTGGAATAAAACCACTATTCTTCTTCATCTGTTCAGCCATATTTACTGGATTGATTTGTACAAACGTATAGAAGTACGTAAATCCAATAATTAGGATTACAAATAAAAATGTATATAATCCAGCCTGTGGATCAAAGTTTCTTAAGAACCAGTCGGCAATCGGGTTACCTGCTCTAAAGCTAGCAAGTGTTGATGGGAATAACATAAGTGATGATGCAAAGATTACTGGAATTACCCCAGCTGCATTAACTTTGACTGGAATATGAGTTTTCTGTCCACCATACATACGGTTTCCTACAACACGCTTTGCATATTGCACAGGTATCTTACGAATACCTTGTTGGATATAGATAATCCCCATAATAATTACGATAACACCAAGTAAGATGACTAATCCTTGAAGCATGCTGATAAATAGCTCTGCCTGTGTTTTCTCGTAGAACATTTGTGCATAGATGGTCGTAATTCCGCCTGGAATCATTGCAACTATACCGGCAAAGATAATAATTGAAATACCGTTACCTATTCCACTTTCCGTAATCTGTTCACCTAACCACATTAAGAAGGCTGTACCCGCTGTAAGGGTTATAGCTATGACTGCGTAGGTTGTAAAGCTTGGGTCTTGAATAAGACCTGGGAACATTCTATTAAATCCAACGGATAATCCAATTGCTTGAATAAAACCAAGGATGATTGTTCCGTATCTTGTAACCTGCGCTAGCTTTCTTCTTCCACTTTCACCTTCACGTGCCCACTCTGCAAACTTAGGAACAACATCCATTGTTAAAAGCTGTACGATGATCGATGCAGTGATGTATGGAGCGATACTCATTGCGAAAACTGAGAAGTTCTCAAGTGCTCCACCTGAGAATGTGTTTAGCACACCCAGGATGTTGTTAGCTTCTCCTGCTGCTTTTAATGCACTAGCATCAACACCAGGTACAGGGATATGACTACCCACTCTAAATACTAGTAATAGTAATAGTGTGAATATAATCTTACGACGCAGGTCTTCAATCTTCCAGATATTTCTGAATGCTCCTTGCATCTATATCACCTCTGCTGTCCCGCCGGCAGAAGCAATTTTTTCAGCAGCCGACTTTGAGAATGCGTTTGCTTTTACTACTAGTTTCACATCTATATTTCCGTTGCCTAAAAATTTAATTCCGTCTTTCATGTTCTTTACAACACCTTGCTGCTTTAGGAATTCAGGCGTAATCTCTGTTCCTTCAGCAAAGCGATTAAGAACGGATACGTCTAATGCGATAATTTCTTTTCTGTTTGGATTCGTGAATCCACGCTTAGGTAGACGACGTGCTAAAGGTGTTTGACCACCCTCAAATCCAGGTCTTACTCCACCACCAGAACGAGAGTTTTGCCCGTTGTGTCCACGTGATGATGTTTTACCCATGCCTGATGCCATACCGCGTCCTACGCGCTTACGCTTTTGACGTGATCCTGCTGATGGTTGTAATTCATGCAATTTCATGCTCGCACCTCCTTATATGAAGGATATTATCCTTTAATTTCTTTAACTTCTACTAGATGGGATACTTTTTTAATCATCCCACGGATTGCTGCATTATCTTCTTGTTCTACAGTTTGGTGTAATTTGCGAAGCCCTAGCGTTTTCACGGTAACCTTTTGATCTTCTGGTCTACCAATTGTACTACGCTTCAGGGTGATTTGCAGTTTGTTAGCCATTCTGCTGCCTCCTATCCTAATAACTCCTCAACGGATTTTCCGCGTAGTCTTGCAACGTCTTCTGCTTTTTTCAGGCGTGATAAACCTTCAACTGTCGCATGAACGATATTAAGAGCATTACTAGAACCTAGGGACTTCGTTAAGATATCCTTGATTCCTGCAAGCTCAATAACAGCACGAACAGGTCCACCAGCAATAACTCCTGTACCTTCTGATGCTGGTTTCATGAATACAGTTCCTGCACCAAATTCTCCAGTAATTTGATGTGGAATTGTAGTTCCAACAGTATTCACTCTGATTAGATTTTTCTTAGCATCTTCAATCGCTTTACGAATAGATTCAGGTACTTCCTTGGCTTTTCCTAATCCTACGCCTACAACACCGTTCCCGTCTCCAACTACTACAAGAGCGCTGAAACTGAAACGACGACCACCTTTAACTACTTTCGCTACACGGTTTATTTTAACTACCTTTTCTTGTAGATCTAATTTATTCGGGTCAATACGCAAAGATTTTCCCTCCTTACTGTTTTATAGTTAGAATTAAAATTCTAGGCCTGCTTCTCTAGCTGCATCTGCTAAAGCTTTAACGCGGCCGTGATATAAGAAACCTCCACGGTCAAATACTACTTTAGTAATTCCTTTGTCAATCGCTCTTTTTGCTACTAACTCACCAACTTTTTGAGCTGCTTCAACGTTTCCACCGTTTGCTACATCTGATAATTCCTTATCTACTGTAGAAGCGGATACGATTGTTGCGCCATCAGCATCATTGATTAATTGTGCATAAATGTGCTTTCCTGAACGGAATACGTTCAAGCGCGGACGAAGAGCTGTGCCTTGAAGCGTCTTACGGATACGTAATTGTCTTTTTTGGCGAGATGTTTTGGCTGCTTGTTTTGCCATAGCGATTCACACTCCCTTCTTGGTCAGCTGTGTTCTACTTTATTCGATCACGCAATGTGATTATTTCTTACTTGTCTTACCTTCCTTGCGAAGGACTTTTTCGCCTTCGTAACGAATCCCTTTACCTTTATATGGCTCAGGCTCTCGAACACTACGAATGTTGGCAGCTAAAGCTCCAACCTTCTCTTTATCGATTCCTTTAACGGTAATCTTTGTGTTACTTGGTACATCGATCTCTAAGCCTTCTTCAGCTACGATTTCTACTGGATGGGAGTAACCTACTGTTAATACAAGCTTGTTTCCTTGTTTAGCAGCACGGTAACCTACACCAACTAGCTCTAGATTTCTTTCGTATCCTTTTGTAACACCTTCTACCATGTTAGCGATAACGCTACGAGTAGTACCGTGCAATGATTTGTGGTCCTTACGGTCACTTGGACGGTCTACAAGGATTTGATTCTCTTCTTGATTTATAATCATATCAGGGTGTAAAGGCTTTGTTAAAGTACCTTTAGGTCCTTTTACTGTAATTGTGCCTTCACCTTTAGTTAATTCTACTCCACTTGGAAGATCAATTGGTTTCTTACCTGTACGAGACATTCCTGCACCTCCATTCCAGCTGTATTACCATACGTAGCAGAGAACTTCTCCGCCAACGTTGTTTTTTCTTGCTTCTTTATCAGTTACTAACCCATTAGATGTAGAAATGATCGCTATACCTAGTCCACCTAGAACCTTTGGCATTTCATCTTTTCCAGCATATACTCTAAGTCCTGGCTTACTGATTCTCTTAAGACCAGTGATAACCTTTTCATCATTCGGTCCGTATTTCAGGAACGCACGAATGATACCTTGTTTTCCGTCTTCTATAAATTCATAATCCCTGATGAATCCTTCGTTCTTAAGAATCTCTGCGATGCTCTTTTTAATGTTTGAGCCAGGGATTTCTACTGTTTTATGTCCAACTGTGTTCGCATTACGAATGCGAGTCAGCATATCTGCAATCGGATCTGTCATTGTCATGTGTTTTACCTCCTTCCTTAGCCCCCAAAATTACCAACTAGCCTTTTTGACTCCTGGGATTTGCCCTTTGTAAGCAAATTCACGGAAACAAATACGGCAAAGTTTAAATTTGCGCAAAACTGAATGTGGTCTACCGCAATTTTCGCAACGTGTATATTCACGAACCTTAAACTTCTGTGGACGTTTTGCTTTCACAATCATTGACTTTTTTGCCACTACGTAATCCCTCCTTATTGGTTTGGTGGGGAGCGCCTAGATTACTTAACAAATGGCATTCCCATAAGGCTAAGTAATTCTCTGCCCTCTTCGTCAGTATTTGCAGTTGTAACGATTACAATGTCCATTCCTCGAACTTTATCAACTTTATCATACTCAATTTCTGGGAAGATCAGTTGTTCTTTAATTCCTAGTGTGTAGTTACCACGACCATCAAAGCCTTTTTTAGGTACTCCACGGAAATCCCTTACACGAGGTAATGCTACATTAAATAATTTATCTAAGAATTCAAACATACGTTGACCTCTTAATGTTACTTTGCAACCGATTGGCATGCCCTCACGGATTTTAAAACCAGCGATTGATTTCTTAGCTTTAGTTACAACTGGTTTTTGTCCTGCGATAAGGGACATCTCTTGAACGGCTGTGTCTAATACTTTAGGATTTTGCACTGCTTCGCCAAGGCCGATGTTTAATACAACCTTCTCTAAACGTGGCGCCTGCATAACGCTGCTATATCCAAACTTCTCCATGATTGCTGGTACTACTTCATTTTTATATTTATCTCTTAATCTTGCCACGGATGTTTACCTCCTTTCGTACAAAAGAGTCCTTTACTTGTCAATAGCTTCTCCAGACTTTTTCGCGACTCTTACTTTTTTCCCGTCACTTAATATTTTCTTTCCTACTCTCGTTGCTTCTCCTGACTTAGGATCAATCAACATTACGTTCGATACGTGAATAGGAGCTTCTTGATTTAAAATTCCGCCCTGTGGATTTTGTTGTGAAGCACGAGCATGCTTCTTAACCATGTTAACGCCTTCCACAAGTACTTTTGCGTCAGTTGGGAAGGAAGTTAATACTTTTCCTTTTTTCCCTTTATCTTTACCAGCGATTACTACTACTTCGTCGCCCTTTTTAACGTGCATTTTGTTTTTTGTAGCCATTCGTTGCACCTCCTACCTTGCTCAATTATAGAACCTCAGGAGCTAGTGATACGATTTTCATAAAGTTACCGTCTCTTAACTCACGAGCAACAGGTCCAAATATACGAGTACCTCTTGGGTTTTTTGCATCATTTATTATTACTGCAGCGTTCTCATCAAAGCGAATGTGTGAACCATCGTTACGACGGACACCACGGCGTGTACGAACAACTACCGCCTTTACTACTTCACCTTTTTTGACAACTCCTCCTGGTGTTGCTTGTTTGACTGAACATACAATTATGTCGCCAACGTTAGCGTATTTACGCTTCGAACCACCAAGAACTTTTATTGTCATTAGCTCTTTTGCACCAGAGTTATCTGCTACACGTAATCTTGTCTGTGTTTGAATCACGGGTGTTCCCTCCCTTCGGAATCAGGAAAATATTAGATAATTACTGCCTTTTCTACGACTTCTACAAGTCTCCAGCGCTTATCTTTGGAAAGTGGACGTGTTTCCATTATCTTAACACGGTCTCCCATTTTCGCTATATTATTCTCATCATGTGCTTTGAATTTTTTCGTTCTTTTAATACGTTTTTTGTAAAGAGGGTGATTAATATAAGTCTCAACAGCAACAACGATGGTTTTATCCATTTTGTCACTTACGACTTTACCGATTCGCACTTTACGTTGGTTGCGCTCTTCTGTCATCTTAGTGTTGCCTCCTTTCGCTTACCGAGATTTAGGCGTTAATTCCTAATTCTCTTTCCTTTAAAATCGTTTTTGCACGGGCGATATTCTTGCGAACCTCACGAATACGCATAGGGTTATCTAATTGCCCCGTTGCGATTTGAAAACGAAGGTTGAACAACTCCTCTTTAAAAGAAGTTACTTTTTGCTCTATTTCAGCAGTGGTCATATTGCGAAAGTCATTAGCTTTCATTTACGTCACCACCCATTTCTTCACGTTTTACAAATTTACATTTGATTGGTAATTTATGTGCTGCAAGGCGAAGTGCTTCCTTAGCTGTTTCTTCAGGTACTCCAGCTAGTTCAAACATAATTCTCCCTGGTTTTACAACTGCTACCCAATGCTCAGGTGCACCCTTACCACTACCCATACGGGTTTCAGCAGGCTTTTGCGTTACTGGCTTTGATGGGAATATTTTAATCCAAACCTTACCACCACGTTTGATGTAACGAGTCATCGCAATACGTGCTGCTTCAATTTGTCTGTTAGTAATCCATGCTGGTTCTAACGCTTGTAGGCCATATTCGCCAAATGCAACTTCTTTGCCGCCTTTAGCTTCACCTTTCATACGACCACGGTGTTCTCTACGATATTTCACACGCTTTGGTAACAACATGTTTATTTTCCTCCTTCCGAACTCTTGCGGTTCTTAGTAGGAAGTACTTCACCGCGATAGATCCAAACTTTCACACCAAGTTTTCCGAAGGTTGTATCTGCTTCTGCATGTGCATAGTCAATGTCTGCACGTAGTGTGTGCAAAGGTACTGTGCCTTCACTGTAGCTCTCACTACGAGCGATGTCTGCTCCACCCAAACGACCAGATACCATTGCACGTATTCCTTTAGCACCAGCGCGCATTGAGCGTTGCATTGCTTGCTTCATAGCACGACGGAAGGATACACGGCGCTCTAATTGTTGAGCTATTGACTCAGCAACTAATAAGGCATCTAATTCCGGTTTTTTAATTTCGTTTATGTTGATGTGTACTTTTTTGTTTGTCATTTTCGCTAATGCTTGGCGAAGATTCTCTACTTCAGCACCGCCTTTACCAATTACCATTCCAGGCTTAGCTGTATAAACTGTTACGTTCACACGATTTGCAGCGCGTTCGATTTCAATCTTTGATGTAGCTGCATCTTTAAGCTTTTCACTTACATAGTTACGAATTGCTATATCTTCATGCAGTAAATCAGCATAGTCTTTACCTGCATACCATTTTGATTCCCAGTCTTTAATAATTCCTACGCGTAATCCGATTGGACTTACTTTTTGACCCACTCATTATCCCTCCTTTTTCTCAGATACTTTTACTAGTATGTGGCTAGTACGTTTATTGATTCTGCTCGCTCTACCTTGAGCACGTGGACGAAAACGTTTTAATGTTGGTCCTTCATCTATACGGATTTCACTGATGTATAGTTCATCAACGTTCATTTTATCGTTATGCTCGGCGTTTGCTACTGCTGAGTTCACAACTTTCTCCACTGCTACTGTTGCAGCTTTCGGTGTATGGCGAAGGATCGAAATTGCTTCTCCTATGCTTTTCCCACGAATTAAGTCTGCTACAAGGCGAACTTTACGAGGAGCGATTCGAACATATTTGGCAATTGCTTTAGTTTCCACTGGGAAACCTCCTCTCTAAGTCGATTAGCGTTTAGACTTTTTCTCATCGCTTGCGTGACCTCTGTACGTACGAGTCGGCGCAAATTCTCCTAGCTTATGGCCTACCATATCTTCACTAACGTATACTGGAACATGTTTACGTCCGTCATATACTGCGATTGTATGACCGATAAAATCAGGGAATATTGTTGAACGACGAGACCATGTCTTAATTACTTTCTTTTCGTTCTTCTCATTTAGTTCGACTACCTTTTTCATTAAGTGGTCGTCTGCAAATGGGCCCTTTTTCAAGCTACGTCCCATATAATACCCTCCCTTCGTGATAAGCGGACGGCCCGGTATTCCGGCACGAACCGCTCTCTTATCGCGTTATTTTTTGCGTCTACGAACAATGTATTTATCAGAGGACTTGCCTTTTTTCCTTGTTTTGTAACCAAGTGCTGGTTTACCCCAAGGTGTTACAGGTCCTGTACGTCCGATTGGAGCTTTACCCTCACCACCACCGTGTGGGTGATCTACAGGGTTCATTACGCTACCACGAACTGTAGGTCTCTTACCTAACCAACGTGAACGACCTGCTTTACCAATGTTGATAAGCTCATGGTCAACATTACCTACTTGGCCGATTGTTGCTCTACATTCTGCGTGTATCATGCGCATCTCGCCAGAGTTAAGACGAATTGTTACATAGTCTCCCTCTTTCGCTAGAAGCTGTGCAGATGTACCTGCGGAACGGATAAGCTGTCCACCTTTTCCAGGTTTCATTTCGATGTTGTGAATTACTGTACCCACAGGAATGTTTCTTAATGCTAAAGCATTACCTATCTTGATGTCGGAACCTGGTCCTGACATTACAGCATCTCCAACTTTGATACCCTTAGGGGCTAAGATATATCTTTTTTCTCCATCGGCATAGTTAATTAATGCAATGTTAGCCGTACGGTTTGGATCATACTCGATTGTAGCAACTTTGCCTGGTATGCCATCTTTCGTACGCTTGAAGTCGATAATACGGTATTTACGCTTATGTCCTCCACCCTGATGGCGAACTGTCAGCTTTCCTTGGTTGTTACGTCCACCTTTGCTTTTTAAAGGAGCAAGAAGCGACTTTTCTGGCTGATCTGTAGTGATTTCTGAGAAATCAGATACGGACATGCCTCTACGTCCAGGTGAGGTCGGTTTGTATTTTTTGATACCCATGGATTTTCCCTCCTTTTTAAATCATTTGTTAGTTATAGTTCGATTAAACGCCTTCGAAGAACTCAATTGCTTTAGAATCTTCTGACAGGGTAATCGTCGCTTTTTTCCAATCGCTAGTGTAACCAGAATATCTTCCGAAGCGCTTTGGCTTGCCTTTTACGTTTTGTGTGTTAACATTAACAACTTTAACGTCAAAGATAGTCTCAATTGCTTGCTTAATTTCTGTTTTGTTAGCCCTGTTGTCAACAACAAATGTGTATTTGTTAGCTTCCATCAATTGGCTAGACTGTTCAGTAATGATTGGTTTTTTAATAATATCACGAGGATTTTTCATTACGCAAACACCTCCTCAACTTTGGATACAGCGTCTTTGGTAATGATTAGTTTATCATGACCTACTAAATCTAATACGTTAATGCCAGTAGCCTTAACAAACTTTACTCCAGGAATGTTACGAGCTGATAGGTAGATGTTTAGGTCCTCATCGTTACCTACTACTAGTGTCTTCTGGTTGATGTTTAGGTTGTTAAGAATTTTAATCATTTCCTTAGTTTTTGGTGCATCAAATTGTAGTTGATCTACTACAACGATTTCATCGTTAATTACCTTTAATGAAAGTGCAGATTTAAGTGCTAGTCTTCTAACTTTCTTAGGCAATTTATAAGCATAGCTTCGTGGAGTTGGTCCAAATACCACGCCGCCGCCCTTCCATTGAGGCGCACGAATCGTTCCTTGACGAGCACGTCCTGTACCCTTTTGTTTCCAAGGCTTACGACCGCCACCACGTACTGCTGAACGGTTTTTCACCGCATGCGTTCCACGACGTAATGATGCTCTTTGCATCAATACCGCATCATAAAGTACGCTTTGATTAGGTTCGATACCAAATACTTGCTCACTTAACTCGATATCGCCAACTTGGTCTCCGTTTATGTTATATACTGCAACTTTAGGCATTTACGAGTCCTCCTTTCTTGACAAAAATAACGTTATTTTACGCTTTTTATCGCTTGTTTTATTATGATTTGACCTTTTTTCGGTCCTGGAATTGCGCCTTTAATAAGAAGTAAGTTGCGCTCAGGGTCAACCTTAACGATCTCTAGGTTTTGAACTGTTACTTTTTCAGCACCCATATGACCTGGTAATGGTTTTCCTTTGAATACGCGCATTGCGTCAATAGCTCCTAGTGATCCTGGTCCACGGTGATAGTGAGATCCGTGAGACATTGGTCCGCGTGAGTAGTTGTGGCGTTTAATTGACCCTTGGAAGCCTTTACCCTTTGATGTACCAGTTACATCAACGAACTCTCCAGCTTCAAAAATACTTGCAGTCACTTCCTTGCCTACCTCGTACTCATCTAGATTAACTCCTCTTACTTCTCGAATGAAGCGCTTAGGAGTGGATCCTGCTTTTTTAACGTGGCCTAGGCTTGGCTTGTTAGCACGGTGTTCTTTTTGATCACCAAAGCCTATTTGAATTGCTTCATACCCGTCAGTTTCCATTGTCTTCTTTTGTAAAACTACGCAAGGTCCAACTTCGACTACAGTCACAGGAAATACTTGACCGTTTTCGCCGAATACTTGAGTCATACCAAGTTTTTTACCTAAGATTCCTTTCATGCTTGTGCACCTCCCAGTTTGCATGGTTTTTATAGTGAAACATACTCGTTAGTATAGTAGTTTCTAAGAATAAAACCTGTTTTAATTAAAGCTTGATTTCAATATCTACACCTGATGGAAGATCTAATCTCATTAGAGAATCAACCGTCTGTGGTGTTGGATTAACAATGTCGATTAAACGTTTGTGTGTTCTCATTTCGAATTGCTCACGAGAATCTTTGTACTTATGCACCGCTCTTAAAATCGTGTAAATTGCCTTCTCTGTTGGAAGTGGGATTGGACCAGATACAGAAGCACCTGATTCCTTTGCAGTTCTTACGATTTTCTCTGCTGATTGATCAAGAATTTGGTGATCATAAGCCTTTAAACGAATACGAATCTTTTGTTTTGCCATTGTATTACCTCCTTTGTTCGCCTATTTTGATAATAGACTTCTCCGCGGAAATTATCCCTACACCCCGCCATGGCAAACCTGCCAGGTGTGTCGGCAACCTTCCACATCATTGCAGTCAACAATATTGAATTATATACTAGTTCGAGGGTGTTTGCAAGTTTTTTTTGAGGTTTTTGTGCTTTTTTCAAAAACTTTTTTTAGAATGTGGGATGAATATCTGGTGCGGCATCAATTCGCTCACTAAAGCCTCCAGCATTAAGTATTGCTAGACTTGGTCTGGCAAAGCTCCAAACTCGTCCTCTAGGCTTCAAACAGGTGGAGCTTTCTTGCCTTCCCTTCACCAAGCACTATTAAATGCTTCCGCCAAAGTTCGCTACATTTTAAATTTGATAATATATTATCGTTTGTCATCAATACTTAAACTTAGATATACTTTCATCCATTTGCTCCGCTACTCCAGACAAGTCAAGACTGGCCTTCAATAGACTTTCCATAACTGCTTTTTGTTCCTCGACAGAGGCGGCAGCTTGTTCTGTACCCGCTGCATTTTCCTCAGAAACAGCTGATAAATTGTTCATTATATTGATGACTTCAGAATTTTTCTGATTCATCCCTTCTTTAGTTTGGTTCATCGTCTCGATTACCTTTTTTATATCCTCAATGGCATTTGCTATTCCTTTAAATCGCTCATTCGTATCTTCTACACTCTTCGTCTGCGAGTCGACAATAGCATCCATTTCCTTAATTGCATCCATAGCTTGTCTTGTTCTATCAGTTAATTCCAATATTATTTTAGCAATTTCATCGGTGAATTGGTTTGACTGCTCTGCTAGCTTTCTTATCTCTTCTGCTACAACAGCAAAACCTTTACCAGCCTCTCCTGCTCTTGCTGCTTCTATAGAAGCGTTGAGGGCAAGTAGGTTGGTTTGATCTGCTATACCTTTAATTTTTTGACTAGCATTTACTATTCTTTCGGTACTTTCATTTGTATTTTTTATTATACTACTTACGCTCTCGGTTATTTGATTACTTGCTTTTGTTTTCTCATTGAGTTCATTGATAATTTTTAACCCAGCATCTTTTGATTGTGTGACATCACTAACTGAGGAATTTAACCTTGTCATCATCAGTTGATCATTGTCAACTAATTCTCCTAATTCATTTATATGAAATGCACCTTCCTCAGTATCTTTTGCCTGGTTGTTTGCTCCTCCTGCAATCTCACTGATTGTTTTTGCTATTTCTTCAGAAGCCATCGCAGATTTTTCACTAACAATTTTTAAATCTCCCGAGAAAGCTTCCACTTTTTTAGAATGCTCAGAAACTTCTTTAACAATCTGAACAAAATTATTTTTCATAGTCATTAGCGAACTTATCAGTACTCCAATTTCATCGTTTCTGTTTGCATACTTTTGATTATCTGATATATCCGTATCCGATAAATTGTATTCAGATAATTCCTCAACAAGCTTCAGAACATTATTGATAGGTTTTAGCACTATAAAATGCAAAAGTATAAAAACTAGTCCTGTAACTGTAGCAAGATTAATTAAAGTAGCTATGTACACAGAAAAGTCACCTGTGATACTATCAAATTGTTGAATGAAACGATTAATATACAAAGCAATGGTCGGACTTATAATAAGAGCTATAACAACTCCAATAAGAATCTTAAATTTAATACCTATCTTCACTTTATGTAGCACTCCTAAGTTACCGACTCGACTCTCCACACTGACCACTCCCTGATATTATTGTTTAAATTACCAATTTTAGAACTATAACCATCATAGTCTAATAGTACTCAGTTTCAATAGGTAGCACGAATTAATTAATTATAAGTTCATGAGTCATATCTCCCATTTATGTCTACATTTAGAAAACTTGAAATGAACCAAGCTGCTCGCAAATAAATCCCTTAGTTAACATAAAAAAGGCCGCGCATATGCACGGCCTTCTTCTTATTAAATAGAGTAGAATTACTCTACAACTTTAGTTACAACACCTGCTCCAACAGTACGTCCACCTTCACGGATAGCGAAGCGAGTACCTTCTTCAAGAGCGATTGGTGCAATTAGATCAACGTGTAAGTTAACGTTGTCACCAGGCATTACCATTTCAGTACCTTCTGGTAAGTTGATGATACCAGTTACGTCAGTTGTACGGAAGTAGAACTGCGGACGGTAGTTAGCGAAGAATGGAGTATGACGTCCACCCTCTTCTTTACTTAATACGTAGATTTCTCCTACGAATTTAGTATGTGGAGTGATTGATCCTGGCTTACATAATACTTGACCGCGCTCGATGTCTTTACGCTCAACACCACGAAGAAGTGCACCAATGTTGTCACCAGCTTCAGCATAGTCAAGAATTTTGCGGAACATCTCGATTCCAGTACATACATATTTCTTAGTCTCTTCTTTAAGACCAACGATAGCAACCTCGTCACCTGTTCTTAACTCACCACGCTCAACACGACCAGTAGCAACTGTACCACGACCAGTGATTGAGAATACGTCCTCTACAGGCATTAGGAAAGGCTTATCTTTTTGACGCTCTGGTTGTGGAATGTAGCTATCTACAGCATCCATTAGCTCGTCAATTGATTTTGACCATTCACCTTCTGGATCTTCTAAAGCTTTTAATGCAGAACCTTTAACAACTGGAATATCATCACCAGGGAATTCATACTCAGTTAAAAGGTCACGAACTTCCATTTCTACTAACTCAAGTAACTCTTCGTCATCAACCATGTCACATTTGTTTAAGAAAACTACAATGTGAGGTACGCCAACCTGACGAGAAAGTAGGATATGCTCACGAGTTTGTGGCATTGGTCCATCAGCAGCAGATACAACTAGGATTGCTCCGTCCATCTGTGCCGCACCAGTAATCATGTTTTTAACGTAGTCAGCGTGACCTGGGCAGTCAACGTGTGCATAGTGACGGTTATCAGTTTCGTACTCAACGTGTGCAGTTGAGATTGTGATACCACGCTCGCGCTCTTCTGGTGCATTGTCAATTGAACCGTAGTCCATTGCTTGCGCGTAACCGCGTTTTGCTAATACTGTAGTAATCGCAGCTGTTAAAGTAGTTTTACCGTGGTCAACGTGTCCGATTGTACCAATGTTAACGTGTGGTTTGTTTCTTTCAAATTTAGCCTTTGCCATGTTAATCATTCACTCCTTAATTTTTTATAAGATTATATTATTTTTAATTAATTGATTAGCTTTGTTTACTGATGATTTCTTCTGCAATATTCTTAGGTACTTGCTCGTAGTGTGCAAATTCCATTGAATAGTTACCACGTCCTTGAGTTCTTGAACGTAGAGTTGTAGCATAACCAAACATCTCAGAAAGTGGTACATATGCACGAATTACTTGCGCACCAGCACGTGTATCCATACCGTCTACACGACCACGGCGAGAATTCACATCACCCATGATATCTCCCATATATTCTTCTGGGACAATAACTTCTACTTTCATGATTGGCTCTAGTAATGCTGGGTCACACTTAGTCTTTGCAGCTTTAAGTGATAATGAACCAGCAATTTTAAATGCCATCTCTGAAGAGTCAACATCATGGTATGAACCGTCTACAAGAGTTGCTTTTACATCTACTAATGGATATCCTGCAAGAACACCATTTTTCATGGATTCTTGTATACCATTGTCAACAGCAGGAATGTATTCCTTAGGAATCGCTCCACCTACAACTTTGTTAACGAACTCGTAGCCTTTACCAGCTTCTAATGGTTCGAATTCAACCCAAACGTGACCAAATTGTCCACGTCCACCAGACTGGCGTACGAACTTCCCTTCAACCTTAGCAGCAGAACGGAATGTTTCTCTGTAAGCAACCTGTGGTTTACCTACATCAGCTTGAACCTTAAACTCTCTCATTAAGCGGTCAACAATGATTTCAAGGTGTAGTTCACCCATACCTGAGATGATTGTTTGACCAGTTTCTTCGTCAGTATGTGCTCTAAATGTTGGGTCTTCTTCAGCTAATTTAGATAATGCAATTGACATCTTATCATGGTCAGCTTTTGATTTAGGCTCAATAGCAACGTCGATAACTGGCTCTGGGAATACCATAGATTCAAGAACGATTGGGCTCTTTTCATCACATAGTGTATCACCAGTTGTCGTATCTTTCAATCCTACTGCAGCAGCAATATCACCAGAATAAACAGTTTTTATTTCTTCACGGTGGTTAGCATGCATTTGCAGGATACGTCCAATACGTTCACGCTTATTTTTAGTTGAGTTCAAAACGTAAGTACCGCTATCAACCGTTCCTGAATAAACACGGAAGAAAGCAAGCTTTCCTACGAATGGGTCAGTCATAATCTTGAAAGCTAGGGCCGCAAACGGCTCTTCGTCGCTAGAGTTACGAACTGCTTCTTCTTCCTCATTGATGATACCTTTAATAGCTGGTACATCTAACGGAGAAGGCATATATTCGATAACACCATCCAGTAAGATTGGAACTCCTTTGTTCTTATATGATGAACCACAGAATACTGGGATAATCTCAACATTACATGTGCCTTTGCGTAATGCAGCTTTAATCTCTTCAACTGTTAGTTCTTCACCTTCTAAGTATTTCATCATGATGTCTTCATCAAGTTCAGCTACCGCATCAAGCAAACCTGAACGGTATTCTTCAACTTTATCCTGCATATCAGCTGGAATATCGCGGACTTCAGTCTCTTTTCCAAGATCATCCATGTAGTAATACGCTTTCAATTCTACTAGGTCGATAATACCTTTGAATTCGTCTTCTGCGCCTATTGGCAACTGTACAGGTACAGCATTAGCTTTTAGACGGTCGCGCATCATATCTACTACATTATAGAAGTCTGCTCCCATAATATCCATTTTGTTAACATATCCCATACGTGGAACGCGGTATTTGTCCGCTTGTCTCCATACGGTCTCTGATTGTGGCTCTACGCCACCTTTAGCACAAAATACTCCAACTGCGCCATCTAGTACACGTAACGAACGTTCAACTTCTACTGTAAAGTCTACGTGACCTGGTGTATCGATGATGTTAATTCTGTGCTCTTTCCATTGAGCTGTAGTCGCAGCAGATGTGATTGTAATACCACGCTCTTGCTCTTGCTCCATCCAGTCCATTGTAGCAGCACCGTCGTGAACTTCACCAATCTTGTGTAGACGACCAGTATAGAACAGGATTCTCTCAGTTGTTGTCGTCTTACCTGCATCAATGTGCGCCATGATACCAATGTTACGAGTTTTTGCTAGTGAGAACTCTCTGGCCACTGATTTTCCTCCTTAATATTATAAACAGTTTCATCTTACCAACGGTAGTGAGCGAATGCTTTATTCGCTTCTGCCATTTTGTGCGTCTCTTCACGTTTCTTCACGCTTGCACCTGTATTATTAGCTGCATCGATAATTTCATTCGCTAGACGCTCTTCCATTGTCTTCTCGTTACGTAGGCGAGAATAGTTCACTAACCAACGAAGTCCTAGAGTGATTTTTCTTTCTGGTTTAACTTCGATTGGTACTTGGTAGTTAGCACCACCAACACGACGAGCTTTTACTTCAAGCACAGGCATTATGTTCTTAAGTGCTTGATCAAAAACCTCTGTAGGCTCTTGTCCTGTTTTTTCTTTAATAGTTACAAAAGCATTATATAGGATACGCTGAGATACTCCGCGCTTTCCATCTATCATTAACTTGTTAATTAAACGAGTAACTAGCTTGCTATTATAAACTGGATCAGGTAATACATCTCTACGAGGTACTGGTCCTTTTCTTGGCATTCTGTTACCTCCTTTACTAAAAAATTTGCTTGCATTGCTAAAATGTAGCATCTATCAATTACAAAATTTTATACTTACTTCTTCTTAGGTCTCTTAGCTCCGTACTTCGATCTAGCTTGTAGTCTGTTTTGTACACCACCAGTGTCTAATGCACCACGAACAATATGGTAACGTACACCCGGTAAGTCTTTAACACGACCACCACGAACTAGAACAACTGAGTGTTCTTGTAGGTTATGACCTATACCAGGGATATATGCTGTAACCTCAATTCCATTAGTTAAGCGCACACGAGCATATTTACGAAGAGCTGAGTTAGGCTTCTTCGGCGTCATAGTTCCAACACGCGTACACACACCACGCTTTTGAGGAGAGCTTTGATTAGTTTGTGCTTTCTTAAAACTATTGTACCCCTTCTGTAGTGCAGGAGCTGTTGATTTAACTACTTTCTCTTGTCTACCTTTACGTACTAATTGGTTAATTGTTGGCACTTTCGTCCACCTCCTTTCAAAATAAGCCCACAGTTCCAGGCGATTCATTTTTTTCTCAAATGAAAAGTCTTTGATAGCAGGTCGGATGACATCCAACCTGCATCAAAAACATATTTGTGATTCATTTTATTTACTTATTGTTTTTAACTTAGTTACTTAAGGATTGCTACTGTTGCAGCTCCTACATCAATTCCACAGGCAATGCCTAACTGCTTCATGGAGTCAACATAGCTGCATTTTACTGCCTTTTGCTTGCATTTCTCAATGACTTTATTAGTCACTTTAGCATCGGCATCTGTAGCTACTACTACTTCAATAGCTTCCCCATTTTCTATGGCTTTAATGGTTTGCTTTAAGCCTACCATTCGCCTGCTTGCTTCTTGAACAATTTGGTATGACAATGAACGAACCTCCTCAATCTCTACATTCATCCATTTACACACTAGAGTATAGTAGCATTATCACACAGTGTTGTCAACATTTTTCTTTTGTATTTATTTATTATAGGATTGGTTCATTTGCTTCAGATACCTCTGTAGCACCATCTGTAGCAGCTGTTCCTGCAACTGAATCTTTAGATGCAGCTACCTCGATATTGGTATTGCGATAGCGTGCCATCCCTGTTCCAGCAGGAATTAGTTTACCTATAATTACATTCTCCTTCAGACCAATTAAGCGATCAACCTTACCTTTAATTGCCGCATCTGTTAAGACTCTTGTTGTCTCTTGGAATGAAGCTGCTGAAAGGAATGAATCTGTTTCTAGAGAAGCTTTGGTTATACCGAATAACACTGGCCTTGCCACAGCTGGGTCCTTACCTTCTATAAATGATTTCTTATTAGCATCCTCAAAATCATTCACATCAACATATGTCCCAGGGAGTAGGTTAGTATCGCCTTGCTCAATAATTCTAACTTTTCTCAGCATCTGTCTAACCATTACTTCGATGTGCTTGTCAGCAATATCAACACCCTGTAAACGGTAAACTCTTTGCACCTCGCGAATTAAGTAGTTCTGAACCCCACGAATACCACGAACCATTAGTAGTTCCTTTGGATCTATAGAACCTTCTGTAAGCTCCTGACCAGGGACAACTTCAGCGTCCTTATGGACTTTGATTCTTGAGTTATATGGAATTTGATAGATTTTGTTTTCGCGATCGTTTTTAATCTCAACTTCACGCTTACCTTTAGCATCCCTAACGTCTATGACAATACCGTCTACTTCAGAGATGACGGCCTGACCCTTTGGATTACGCGCTTCAAACAATTCTTGAATTCTCGGTAGACCCTGTGTGATATCATCTCCAGCAACACCACCCGTATGGAAGGTACGCATCGTTAACTGTGTACCTGGTTCACCGATTGATTGAGCCGCTATAATACCAACAGCTTCACCGATTTCAACGTTGTTGCCTGTAGCAAGGTTTCTGCCGTAGCACTTAATGCATACCCCATGACTAGTCTTACACGTAATGATTGAGCGTATGCGAACTTTCTTAATGCCAGCCCTTATAATTTCATCTGCTAAATAATCATCGATTAATTCATCAGCAGCTACGATAACTCCCTTAGTTTCAGGATGACGTACATCTTCAAAACTAACACGACCTACTATGCGCTCAAATAAATCTTGGATGACTTCGCTACCATCACGCATATCTTCTACTTCTAAGAATCTATCTGTGCCACAGTTATCTTCACGCACTATAACGTCCTGTGCAACGTCTACTAAACGACGGGTTAAGTAACCTGAGTCTGCTGTTCTAAGGGCCGTATCTGCCAAACCTTTACGAGCTCCGTGTGTCGAAATAAAGTACTCAAGAACTGTTAATCCTTCACGGAAATTAGATTTAATTGGTAGCTCAATAATTCTACCACTCGGATTTGCCATTAGACCGCGCATACCAGCTAGCTGTGTAATCTGTGATACGTTACCACGTGCTCCAGAGTTAGCCATCATGTAGATAGAATTATGACGATCCAGGGTGCCCATAAGCTCTTTAGTAATATCGTCTTTAGCTGCACTCCAGATAGATATAATTCGGTCGTAACGTTCCCCATCAGTAATAAGTCCACGCTTGAATTGCTTAATTACTGTTTCAACTTTATCTTCAGCGTCTTTCAAGATAGAGAACTTAGCATCTGGAACTATGATGTCAGATACAGCTATTGTAATACCAGCTTTTGTTGCATACTTGAATGCTAAGGATTTTAGATTATCAAGTATTTGTGCCGAACGTGTTGTCTTATATCTGTGGAAGCACTCACCAATAATTTTTCCTAAATTACCCTTTGTCAAGGCTTGTATATCATCAATTTGCTCAATAAATTCTTTTACATTAGCACCTTTTTCAAAGATGAAGTATTTATCACTTACAGCCTCTGTCATGTTTTTATTGGTTGGCTCAATGATAAATGGATAATCATCAGGGAATATCTCATTAAATATTAATTTACCCACTGTTGTTACTAATAAAGCTTGGTTTTGCTTTTCAGTAAAATTGGTTTTTCCAATTGTCTTTGCTGGTACAGCTATAAGAGTGTGCAACGAGACCATATCGTTTTGGTAAGCTAGTATAGCTTCATTAGCGTTATGGAATACCTTGCCTTCTCCTTTCTGCCCCTTCTTAGTTATTGTTAGGTAATAGCAACCTAATACCATATCCTGAGTTGGTGTAACAACAGGTTTTCCATCCTTAGGATTTAGTATGTTATGGGCAGCTAACATTAATAGACGTGCTTCTGCTTGTGCTTCAGACGATAATGGTACGTGTACAGCCATTTGGTCACCATCAAAGTCAGCATTATATGCCGTACATACAAGCGGATGCAGGCGGATTGCCTTACCTTCCACTAGCACAGGTTCAAATGCCTGAATACCTAGTCTATGCAGGGTCGGTGCACGGTTTAAGAGCACTGGGTGTTCCTTAATTACATCCTCTAAAACGTCCCATACCTCTGGGTGAACACGCTCTACTTTACGCTTCGCACTCTTGATATTATGAGCAATTTTACGTGCTACTAATTCCTTCATTACAAACGGCTTAAATAACTCTAATGCCATTTTCTTAGGTAGACCACACTGATAAATGTGTAGATTTGGACCTACAACAATAACAGAACGTCCCGAGTAGTCAACACGTTTTCCTAATAGGTTTTGACGGAAACGTCCTTGCTTCCCTTTAAGCATGTGGCTTAATGATTTCAGAGGACGGTTGCCTGGACCTGTTACTGGTCGCCCCCTACGTCCGTTATCAATTAATGCATCTACTGCTTCTTGGAGCATGCGTTTTTCATTCTGAACGATTATCTCTGGTGCTCCCAAATCAAGCAGGCGCTTTAATCTATTGTTTCTGTTAATTACCCTACGGTATAAATCATTTAAATCAGATGTTGCAAACCTTCCACCATCAAGCTGTACCATCGGACGCAGCTCTGGTGGTATAACTGGAAGAACGTCTAAAATCATCCAGTCAGGGTCGTTTCCTGATGCTTTAAAAGCTTCTAATACCTCTAGGCGTTTAGTCACTTTATTCTTACGTTGCCCCTGGGCTGTCTTTAATTCTTCCTTTAGCTGTTCGCTCTCTTTTTCTATATCGATATCCTGCAACAGCTTTTTGATTGCTTCAGCACCCATAGCTGCTTTGAAGCTATCTCCAAACTTGTCACGATAATTGCGAAACTCTTTCTCTGTTAAAAGCTGCTTTCTGTCTAAGGTCGTTTCGCCAGCATCTGTTACCACATAAGCCGCAAAGTAGATAATCTCTTCTAGAGCCCTAGGGGACATGTCTAGAACAAGACCCATTCGACTTGGAATACCCTTAAAATACCATATATGTGATACTGGCGCAGCTAATTCAATATGCCCCATGCGTTCTCTACGAACTTTTGCTTTAGTTACTTCAACACCACAGCGATCACAAACTACTCCTTTATAACGAACGCGCTTGTACTTACCACAGTGGCACTCCCAATCTCTTGTTGGTCCGAAGATCTTCTCACAGAACAAACCCTCTTTTTCAGGCTTTAAAGTTCGGTAGTTAATTGTTTCTGGTTTTTTAACTTCGCCAAAAGACCATGAACGAATCTTGTTCGGTGATGCTAGACCAATTTTCATTGCTTCAAAATTATTGACATCCAACAAGGGTCATTCCCCCTATGTTAATCTATTTTTTCATCCTTCTCTGGGACTTCAATGTTCAAGTTTAACTTTTCTGAAGATTCCTCTTCTTCGTCATCGGCTTCACGCATAACGATTTCTTCTTCGTTTTCGGATAATATTTTGACGTCCATACCTAAGCTTTGAAGCTCTTTAATTAATACCTTAAAGGACTCTGGTACGCCTGGTTCTGGAACATTCTCACCTTTTACAATGGCTTCATAGGTCTTAACACGTCCGATTACATCATCCGATTTAACTGTCAATATCTCTTGTAGTGTATATGATGCACCATAGGCTTCTAAGGCCCATACCTCCATCTCTCCAAAACGCTGTCCACCAAATTGAGCTTTACCACCAAGTGGTTGCTGCGTTACTAATGAGTATGGTCCTGTAGAACGAGCGTGGATTTTGTCGTCAACCATGTGAGCAAGCTTCAACATATACATTACACCAACTGTGACGCGACTCTCAAACATCTCGCCTGTACGTCCATCAAATAGCTCAGTCTTACCATCTCTGGATAATCCAGCCTCTTCTAAGGCATCAAACACGTCATTCTCTGTAGCACCATCAAATACTGGTGTTGCCGTATATAATCCCATTGCTCTAGCTGCCATTCCAAGATGTGTCTCTAAAACCTGCCCGATGTTCATACGCGATGGTACCCCTAATGGGTTAAGAACTATTTCTACTGGTGTACCGTCTGGTAAAAACGGCATATCCTCTTCTGGCATAACCCTAGCAATTACACCTTTGTTACCGTGACGACCAGCCATTTTGTCACCAACTGAGATTTTACGCTTTTGTGCTATATAAACACGTACAAGCTGGTTAACTCCTGGTGGTAACTCATCACCGTTCTCACGAGTAAAGACCTTAACATCTACCACTATACCCTCTTCACCATGTGGTACTCGTAGTGATGTATCCCTGACTTCCCTTGCTTTCTCTCCGAAGATAGCGTGTAATAAGCGTTCCTCTGCCGTTAATTCTGTTACCCCCTTAGGTGTAACTTTACCGACAAGAATGTCTCCCGGCTTAATCTCAGCACCAATTCGAATAATTCCCTCTTCGTCAAGGTTCTTCAGTGCATCTTCACTTACGTTTGGAATGTCTCTAGTGATTTCCTCAGGACCTAGCTTCGTGTCCCTTGCCTCAGATTCATATTCTTCTATGTGTATAGAGGTATAGACATCTTCTTTCACTAGTCTCTCAGATAGTAGTATTGCGTCCTCGTAGTTATAACCTTCCCATGTCATAAAGGCAACTACTACGTTTCGACCAAGGGCTAATTCTCCTTGATCTGTAGCAGGACCATCAGCAATAATATCTCCAGGCTCGACACGCTCTCCTATCTTGCAAATCGGGCGCTGGTTAATGCAGGTTCCTTGATTAGAACGAACAAACTTCTGAAGCTTATAGACCTCTAAGTCTCCTTTTACTTCTTTGCCGTCTACATCAAGCAGCTTTCGTATACGGATTTCTTCTGCTGAAACATATTCAATAATTCCTTTATTTCTAATAGTTGTTACAACCCCAGAATCCTTGGCTGCTTTATGCTCCATACCTGTTCCTACTCGTGGCGCATCCGTAACTAATAACGGAACGGCCTGACGTTGCATGTTTGATCCCATTAAGGCACGGTTGGCATCGTCATTCTCTAAGAACGGAATTAACGCCGTTGCTACAGATACAACCTGTTTTGGAGAAACATCCATATAGTCAATTTTATCCCTAGCAACTGGTTGGATTTCTTCACGATAGCGGCAGATAACCTGATCATTTACAAAGGCACCATCGTCCGCTAGCTCAGCATTTGCCTGAGCAACAACAAAGTTATCTTCTTCATCCGCTGTCAGGTAGTCGATTTTCGCGCTAACCCGATTTGTTTCTTGATCTACCTTACGGTAAGGTGTTTCAATAAACCCGTATTCGTTAATACGTGCATAGGACGATAGTGAATTAATTAGTCCGATATTTGGACCCTCAGGTGTTTCAATTGGACACATTCTACCATAATGGGAATGATGAACGTCACGTACTTCAAAGCCCGCGCGTTCCCTTGTAAGTCCACCTGGCCCCAAGGCAGATAAACGACGCTTATGGGTTAATTCTGCTAATGGATTTGTTTGATCCATAAATTGTGATAGCTGACTGCTTCCAAAGAATTCTTTGATTGACGCTATCACTGGTCGTATGTTGATTAAAGCCTGTGGTGTAATAGCGTTAACGTCCTGAATAGACATACGCTCCCTAACAACACGCTCCATACGTGACAGACCAATTCTAAATTGATTCTGTAGTAATTCACCAACAGTACGAAGTCTTCTATTACCTAAGTGGTCAATATCATCTACATGACCGACACCCTGTAATAGATTTATAAAGTAGTTAATAGATGCAATAATGTCCGCGCCAGTTATGTTTTTGACTTTTTTGTCAACGTCACCATTACTAAGTACTTGAATCATACCGCCATCTTCTAGAGGTGAGAATACCTTCAGAGCATGCATTTGTACTTCTTCATCCTCTAGCACCCCACCGTTAGCAACGGCTACAGTGTTTAGTACGCCCTCTTCAATATGCTTAATAAGTCTATTAAGTAATCTTCTATCAATCATATCGCCAGCTTCTGCAATAATTTCACCAGTCTCTTTGTTAACTATTGTCTCTGCTAGTTTTTGATTGAGTATACGATTTTTAATATGAAGCTTTTTATTAATTTTGTATCTTCCTACGTTAGCTAAATCATAACGCTTAGGGTCTAAGAAACGTGAATATAAAAGACTCTTTGCATTATCAACAGTAGGAGGCTCTCCTGGACGCAAGCGTTCATAAATTTCAATTAATGCTTTCTCCGTATTCTCCGTGCTATCTTTCTCAAGGGTATTTCTTATAAACTGGTTGTCTCCAAACAATTCGACAATAGCATCGTCATGCCCAAAACCTAAAGCACGTAAAAGAACCGTAACTGGTAGCTTTCTCGTGCGATCGATACGAACATAAATAATGTCTTTTGCATCGATTTCTAGTTCAAGCCACGCCCCACGATTTGGGATTACGGTTGCAGTATATGTTTCTTTTCCTGTCTTGTCGTTCTTCAAGCTAAAGTACACACTCGGGGATCGAACGAGCTGACTGACTATTACACGCTCAGCTCCATTAATAACAAAAGTTCCAGTATCAGTCATCAATGGAAAATCACCCATAAAGACTTCTTGCTCCTTAACTTCTCCTGTTTCCTTGTTAATGAGTCGAACTTTCACTCGTAGCGGAGCCGCATATGTAGCGTCACGTTCCTTCGATTCATCTACTGAGTATTTAGGCTCTCCAAGTTGATAGTCAATAAATTCTAAGACTAGATTTCCTGTGAAATCCTGTATCGGAGAAATATCTTCAAACATTTCCCGCAGTCCAGATTCTAAAAACCATCGATAGGATGCCTGTTGAATTTCAATGAGGTTTGGTAATTCTAAGACCTCTTTAATGCTTGCATAGCTTCTTCGTTGACGTTTTCCGTAAGTAACTAAGTTGCCCGCCAATGACTTTCACCCCTCATGCCCGTTTTCGTGCAAACAAAATATAAAAAAAATGGATAAAACCATTTTTCACAAAAAAACTGATTATTATACATTAAAACATAATAACACAAGCACTTTTTTGTGTCAACGCATAACTTCAATTTGTCAACTGTTATCAGCCTTGATAATGTGGTATCCGCTCTTCTTATTAACGATTTTTACACTCTTATACAAGTTTTCTAACTTTTTTATCGCAGATTCAGCGCCATGTTTTTTGTGCATAACTACCCACAGTGAGCCACTGTGCCCAAGATATTTAGTTGTTTCATCAAACAATTGATATATCTTTGCCTTTCCTGCTCTGATAGGCGGATTTGTTATGATATGTTTAAACTCTTGATGTGGTATGTTTTCAAATCCATCGCTAGCTATGACTGTGGCATTTGTAATTTGATACTTTTTGCAATTCTTTTTCGCCAGTTCTACAGCGCGTTCATTTATGTCAGACATAGTTATCAATCCTGCTGGAGTTTCTGCTCCTAGAACAATACCGACAACTCCATAACCACAGCCTAAGTCGAGCAGTGTGTCTCCGTCTGTGATTTCGACAGTTTCTATCAATAACCTCGTTCCGAAGTCGACTCCACCCTTAGAAAAGACACCAGCATCCGTTAAGAATTCCCATTCCCTATCCTTTAACTTTGCTTTAATTGTAGTTTCGCGGGAGCTAACCGTTGGATTTTTCGAATAATAATGACTCATTCCAATCAACCCCATTCTTTTCTATAATTCGATGGAATTCGGAATAATATACCTATTTTTTACAAAAATAGAGAAATTGATAATAAAAACCCCTGCCCATAGACAAGGGTTATTATCACTAAACTCAACTACTTAACTTCAACAGAAGCTCCTGCTTCTTCAAGCTTAGCTTTAATTTCTTCTGCTTCTTCTTTTCCAACTTTTTCTTTAATTGGAGCTGGTGCACCGTCAACCATAGCTTTTGCTTCTTTAAGTCCAAGACCAGTGATTTCACGAACAGCCTTGATAACGTTGATTTTAGATGCTCCTGCATTGTTTAAGATTACGTCAAATTCGCTTTGCTCTTCAGCAGCGTCAGCAGCAGCTCCACCAACAACAGCAACTGGAGCAGCAGCAGTTACGCCGAACTCTTCTTCGATTGCTTTTACTAATTCATTAAGTTCTAAAACATTCATACCTTTGATAGCTTCAATAATTTGCTCTTTATTCACTTAAAAAACCTCCTGTATTTTCACCTTTTGTGATTTTAATAGTATTTTATGCTTGTTGACCTTCTTCTTCATTTTTCTCAGCAACTGCTTTAACTGCCAACGCAAAATTGCGCATTGGTGCTTGAAGCACGCTAAGGAACATTGAAATAAGACCTTCACGAGAAGGTAAGCTTGCAAGTGCTTTAATCTCTTCGATTGAAACAACTTGACCCTCTACGATTCCACCCTTGATTTCTAATTTGTCGTTCTTCTTTGCGAAATCTACTAATACTTTAGCAGCAGTAACTGCGTCTTCTTCACCAAAAGCGATTGCTGTAGGACCTACTAATACATCATCAAGGCCAGTATAATCAGTCTTTTGTGTAGCAAGACGAGTTAATGTATTCTTAAGAACTTTAAATTCAACGTTATTGTCACGAAGCTGCTTACGTAACTCAGTTACCTGTGCAACATTAAGACCTCGGTAATCAGTTACAATCGTGCTTTTACTGTTTTGCAGTTTTTCAGCTATTTGTTGTACCAACTGTTCTTTTTCTTCACGAACGCCCATCTTTACACCTCCTGTGGTTAATACATATAAAAAGCCTTCGTAGACAACGAAGGCTTGTAATCCGATTCCATAGCTATGACATAGTCATAGTTAATTTATCGTATATACGAACACCTCGGTAGGAGTTTTACAACAAATGGCTTGTCAACCTACTGTCTACGGTTTATCTTTTTTATGAACATTTGCTAATATACCATATCAATAATCCAGTGTCAAATATTTTGTACTACATGGATTATGATTATCTATATTAAAGTTTTTGCAGGTTTACACGTACGCCAGGTCCCATAGTTGTTGCAAGGGTTACGTTACGAATATATACACCTTTTGCTGAAGCCGGTTTTACACGCTTCAATGTCTCGATTACTGCGAAGAAGTTCTCAAGTAATTTTTCATCTTCAAATGAAACCTTACCAATTGGCGCGTGAATGTTACCCGCTTTATCTACGCGGTATTCAATCTTACCTGCTTTAATTTCATTTACTGCTTTCGCAACGTCAAATGTAACAGTTCCTGTCTTAGGGTTTGGCATTAAGCCCTTAGGTCCTAAAACACGTCCTAATTTACCAACGTTAGCCATCATGTCAGGCGTAGCTACGATTACATCAAAGTCAAACCATCCACCTTGAATTTTAGCAATTAGATCATCATCACCTACATAATCAGCGCCAGCAGCTTCTGCTTCTTTCGCTTTTTCGCCTTTAGCGAATACTAATACTCTTTGTGTTTTACCAGTACCGTGTGGTAATACTAAAGCACCACGTAGTTGTTGATCCGCTTTCTTTGGATCTACTCCTAAACGCACAGCAACTTCTACAGTTGCATCAAATTTAGTTACAGTTGTCTTTTTAGCTAGTTCGATCGCTTCATTAGGATCGTACATAGCTTCTTTATTTATAAGCTTTGCAGCATCTAAATACTTCTTACCATTTTTAGCCATTATAATCCTCCTCTGTGGTGTAACGGTATAGACCTCCCACTTATTAAGAGCTGACCACAGTCAACTCTACATACAACAATTAGCCTTCTACGACAATACCCATACTACGAGCAGTACCTTCAACCATACGCATTGCTGCTTCAACGTCAGCTGCATTTAAGTCTTCCATTTTAAGTTCAGCGATTTCACGAACTTTATCACGCTTGATAGTTGCTACTTTTTTCTTATTTGGTTCACCAGAACCAGACTCGATACCAGCCGCTTTCTTAAGCAGTACAGCAGCAGGTGGAGTTTTTGTAATAAATGTAAAAGAGCGGTCTTCAAACACCGTGATTACAACAGGAATAATAAGACCTGCTTGATCCGCTGTTTTTGCGTTAAATTCTTTACAGAAACCCATAATATTAACACCTGCTTGACCTAAGGCTGGTCCAACTGGTGGAGCTGGATTCGCTTTACCTGCAGGAATCTGAAGTTTCACTAATTTAATTACCTTTTTAGCCAATGCAATACACCTCCTTGTCACAATATGTGGTAAACGGGATATACCCTCCCACTACAAATCTAGTGTTCATCAATTAAGCCATGAACACCAATCAGAAACCTATATTTTTTCCACTTGAGTATAATCTAGCTCAACTGGGGTCTCTCTACCAAACATTGATACTAATACTTTAAGCTTAGCTTTCTCATGGTGAATTTCCTCAACGCTTCCTATGAAATCAGCAAACGGTCCTTCAGTAACCCTAACACTTTCTTTAACTTTAAAGTCAATGTTAATCTTGGCTACCTCTACGCCCATTTTCTTGAGGAGTCTTTTCACTTCATCTGGTTGGAGGGGGGTAGGTTTAGAACCTGATCCAGAAGATCCTACGAAACCAGTAACACCTGGTGTGTTACGGACGACATACCAAGAATCATCAGTCATAACCATTTCCACAAGCACATAGCCTGGAAATACTTTTTTCATGACGACTTTCTTTTTACCGTTTTTTGTTTCTGTCTCTTCTTCCATAGGCACTAGGACACGGTAGATTTTGTCCGACATATTCATCGACTCTACACGCTTCTCAAGATTTGCCTTAACTTTATTCTCATACCCAGAATAGGTATGAACTACATACCAGTTTTTATCCATGATATTGGTATTTTACCCTCCTAACAAATGTGCTCTAAAAGAATAATGCTAGTACTCTTCCAAGCATCCAATCAAAAGCATAGAAATAAAGTGTAATTGCAATAACTACACTAAGTACAACTATTGTATATCCCTTAAGCTCTTTACGGTTTGGCCAACGAACTTTCTTCAGCTCGTGCCAACCTTCAACTATAAAATTTTTGGTGTTTGCTAGTCCACCTTTAAGCTTTTCTACAAATGACATAATTTAACACCTTCCTTCCACGTGCGACTAAATAAAGGCATTAGCGAGTCTCTTTATGTGATGTGTGTGCATTGCAATACGGACAAAACTTCTTAAACTCTACGCGATCCGGATTGTTTTTCTTGTTTTTCTTCGTTGTGTAATTACGTCTTTTACATTCTGTACAAGCCATAGTAACGATTACGCGCACGGGATACACCTCCTATAAAACCTAAAAATATCTATGTCGTAAGAATCCTATTTTCTCACGGTTACCTAAAGTAATTTATCACAACTCACAACTGATGTCAATAAAGAAAACTTGACATCAGTTAAGAGTCTTTAGTTTTTAATAAATATTGCCATAACTACAGTATTAAATACATTCACTTCAAATCTATATCACTCTATGGCACTTAGGTCTATCGAGATTACTCGACTAAAAAAGAAATATAATCCCACCATGCGTTACTAATAGCATGAATGAAATATATTTCTTATATAAATTCTGAGCTTAATTTGTTATAGTTGCTGTGGCATGTCACGCAA
Source organism: Desulfuribacillus alkaliarsenatis (assembly GCF_001730225.1). Taxonomy (NCBI): domain Bacteria; kingdom Bacillati; phylum Bacillota; class Desulfuribacillia; order Desulfuribacillales; family Desulfuribacillaceae; genus Desulfuribacillus; species Desulfuribacillus alkaliarsenatis. Next base: position 49,127 of record NZ_MIJE01000002.1, read on the forward strand.
TTCTAAATATTTCTCTATTTTTCGTTTAACTCGTTGTAATGCGTTATCGATTGATTTCACGTGACGATTTAAGTCTATGGCAATTTCGTGATAGGAGCGTCCATCTAAGTAAAGCATTAGTACTTTACGTTCAAGGTCACTCAGCAGCTCACCCATTTTAAATTCTATATCATTAAATTCTTCTTGGTTAATTATTAGTTCCTCAGGGTCAGTTACCTTAGTTCCACATATCACATCTAAAAGTGTACGATCAGAATCCTCGTCATATATCGGCTTGTCGAGGGATATGTATGAATTTAATGGTATATGCTTTTGGCGGGTGGCAGTTTTAATCGCTGTGATTATTTGTCGGGTTATGCATAATTCTGCAAACGCTTTAAACGAAGCTAGCTTGTCCCCTTTAAAATCACGGATAGATTTATATAAACCAATCATACCTTCCTGAATTATATCTTCTCTATCTGCACCTATCAAAAAGTAAGACCTTGCCTTAGCCCTTACAAAGTTCTTATATTTATTAATTAAGAACTCTAGAGCTTTATCATCTCCGTTTTGAATTAGCTCTAAAACGTCCTCATCAGACATTACATGTAGTGCTATAATTTTTATTTCCTCTTCCTTCATACTCACGCGAACTTCCCCCAGACGCACTTGCCATTACGAACCTTGTCCCACAAGCTTTGCTAAAGCAATTATACATTATGTTATCAAATTACGTCAACCAAGGTTAGCCTTCTTTTTTCATTTTCTGCGCCATTTCTCAAAAATTCGAGCTATTTCTGGATTGATGCTACCGGTAAGCTTTGCTCGCTTCTTAGGCTGCTCACTAAGTTGTTCGGAGACTCTTCTTTTCATAACCTCTATCTCGTGCCATAATTCTCTGGAGGATATCCTCAAGGCACCTTTGCCAAAAACAACTCGCTGCTCTAAAAAATCTGAGGTAGCTACATAAACCTTGTGCCCGCTTCGTATATAATCCGTCACGAGTTTTTCAATATATTCGTCAGCCGTTACACCTTCTTTAGTAAAATCGATGCGAAGATTGTTAAGGCTACTTTTCTTTAAGTTACCCTTAGATAAATGAGCATCATAGACGATGATAACCTGCCGCTCAGCAAAGGCACTGTATTCAGATAAAGCTTCCTGAAGTAAGTATCTTGCTTCTTCTAGGCTCTGTTCTTTAATTTTTGCTAGCTCTTTTGATGCCCCAATAACGTTATAGCCATCAACAATCAAATACTCCATCCACGCTACTCCTATTCCCAGACAGCACGAGCCGCTTACCATCATCAAGTTATTTTGATAGTCTTTGCTTTACAATCTCATATGTCATAATCCCAGTTGCTACAGATGCATTCAGGGAGGTAACTTTTCCTAGCATAGGAATTTTAATTAAGTAGTCACACTTTTTCTCAAGCAACGGACCGATGCCTTTGCCTTCACTACCAATCACTAAAATCGTCGGCATATCATAGCTAATCTCATAATAATTCTTGTCCGCTCTAGCATCCGTCCCTACAACCCAGAACCCTTGCTTCTTCATGTCTTCTATGGTGTTTGCAAGATTCGTAACACGGATGATTGGCATATGGGCTATAGCTCCAGCAGAAGCTTTAGCAACTGTTGCCGTTAAGCCAACAGCACGGTGCTTAGCAATAATTACACCTGCGACACCAGCGGACTCTGCCGTTCTGATAATCGAACCAACATTTTGAGGGTCCTGTAATTCCGCCAACACTAGTACAACTGGATTTTTGCTTATATCAATGCTGCTAATCCAGCTATCAAAATCAGTATATGTAACTGATGCTAAAAAGGCTATTAGACCCTGATGGGCTTTTGTTGTTGCTATTTGATCTAGCTTCTGCCGAGTTACAAACTGATATTTGACACCATTCTCCGAAGCAAGCTGCTTAATCTCATCAACCTGACGTGCCCCTTCAGCAATTAATATACGATCCACCTGCTGGCCAGCACGCAGGGCTTCAACAATTGGATTCTTACCCTCTAGTTGTAGTTCGTTGTTTTCTTCCAGACTAGGCTCTGCAGGAGCTTTTTTTTTCTTCACGTTAACCTTCTTCATACTATCCCTCTTCATTTGTTAATTTTACTAGCTTTCATTTCGTATTGCGAAATACTCTTTCACTTGTGCTTGCTGACCACAGCTTAGCTTGCCTTCCTTGCATTTCCCTAACACACAGGATGGAAGCGCTTTCTCATATAAAACATCCGATAGCTCACGTAAAATATTTAACTTCTCTATCGCAAGCTGCCTAATCTCCCATTGGGCATTCATACATGTGCGTTCAGCTAGCATAATTGCGTCCATTCTAGCATTTGTAGAAGTGACCATTTTTATTTGGTCAGCATTTAATAAAAACGGGTATGCTTTATCTTGTCCATAGGTCTCATAGACATATATACGAAAAGCTTTAATTTTTTCGATTAGTTGAAGAAACGGCTCATAGAATGCTGAATCTTTAATTGTAGTTGGCACTAGCACTGGTCTTTCGATATCTAGCAATATACTAAGTAAATCTTCTCGAAAGGTTTCAGGTAAACGATGGCGAACCTGCTGATGATAGGTTACTAAGCTACACATCATACCAAAGGTAGTTCTCGCTTGTTCCGCAATGCTATAATGACCATAACCAAGGACTCTATCAGCTATTTTACGGGCTTTATCTGTTGCATCATCACCCCATGCCGCTAAAATTTCCGATGATGTTTTGCTTTGTGTACTTGTTAACGCCCCTAATCCCACCTGTAAGTCTAGGTTTGCAAACCTATCTAGTAGCACCATAGGTTTTGCAGGTGTAATCTGCTTAATTAGCGGTTCGTATAAATCTTCGAGGGCATCTTTATATTTGTCTCGATCTGATTCCTTAGGTAAGCAAGCAACGATAGTCTTGGGTAGGTTCTTGATTAACTGTTGTTTGAAGTTTAGAAAAACATCCTTATACTTATACTCATGTAGCATTCTAAATAAATCAAACAGTTTATCCCCAGTCATAGACACGCAAATATTAGTCTTCGTAGACAACGGTAATATGTATCTGGCATCTTCGATTGGAATGCCATGTAGATAATTCTCGTTTTTTGGCCTTCCCTTAAACTCACCTGGCTTAAGCTCGGACATTTTTTTATACAATTCAAAGCTTTCATTAGTTAATTGGCGCGCCTTCTCCATATCCGCAGGGCTTAAATCTGGAAGTACAAAACCATCCTCCGTCATAGATACATAGCGTTGGCTTTGCTGAATATAAGAAGCTTTTAGCTCACATAAAAGTGTGCTGGCTATACGGTTAATACCTTCAGCCACAAAAAATATATTAGTCGTTCGGAGAGCATCCTTGTATGCTTGTTCGTCTAATTGGCCTATTTCGTAGCTGTCTAGCCACATAGCTACTCGCTCTAACCCCGTTTGCTCAAAGTTTGTTATCTTCATACTCACTGCTCCTCCCCAACAATACGATTTGTTCAAATACCCATTCTAAGCGCTCCTGTTGGTTTGTTAAATATAGGTAACCAATTAAGCATTCGAATGCCGTACTATATCTATACTCGTTCACAGAAGCATTCTTTGCCGTAGTATGGGATTTCGTGTTCCTACCTCTTCTTACAATGTCTTTTTCTTCTTCTGTTAACTCATCCATCAGCGCATGAATAAAGCGGGACTGGCTTTTAGCACTTACAAATTTCGTTGATTCCTTGTGCAAGAATTGCACCTTGGCAATGCCTGTATTAAGCAAATGTTGTCGTACCATTACTTCGTAAACGGCATCACCAATATATGCTAACGCCAGACTTGATAGTTCACGGTAATTTGGTTTTTTCAACGTTAGTTCACCTTTTTCCATCTGACACCCTGTGGAGTATCTTCTAGAACTATACCCTGTTCTAATAATTGATCGCGAATTTCATCTGCGCGTTGGAAGTTTTTGTTCTTTCGTGCCTGTTGTCGTTCTTGAATTAAAGCTTCAATATCAGCTTCCATAGCAGTTGCCTGCTGCAATTCGATTCTTAATACTGCCATTAATGTCTCTAGAGTTTCTTTGTAACGCTTTAAAATTCTTGCGTCTGTAACTTCTGCACGCATGTATACATTTGCGTCCCTGACAATTTCAAATACTGCCGCAAGTGCTTCTGCCGTATTAAAATCATCATCCATAGATTGTTCAAAATCTTTAATATGCTTAGCTAGCTGTACTTCAAATTCTTCTATATCATTATCTAAATCAACTGATGTTGTTAATCTGTGTTCTATATTACTATAGGTTGTCTTGATTCTCTCTAAACCGTTAGCCGCATATTGTACAAGCTCTTCACTAAAGTTAATTGGACTGCGATAGTGCGCCGATATTAAGAAAAACCGTAATGCCTCAGGTTGGTATAGCTTGCGAAGCTCATTAACAATCATTACATTTCCTAGAGATTTCGACATTTTCTTGTTTTCTATGTTGATGTAGCCATTATGTAGCCAGTAATTTGCAAATGGTTTTCCGTTCAGAGCTTCACTCTGGGCCACTTCGTTCTCATGATGTGGAAAAACTAAATCTTGACCTCCTGCATGAATGTCAATCGTCTCCCCTAAGTACTTCTTTGCCATTGCTGAACATTCTATATGCCAGCCTGGTCTACCCTTACCCCATGGGCTATCCCAGGCTATTTCAGTATCTTTCGTCGACTTCCAAAGCGCAAAATCCAGGGGATTTTTCTTACGTGGATCTATTTCAATCCTTGCACCTGATTGCAAATCCTCTAATTCCTGCTTTGATAGCTTGCCGTAGTCCTCATAGCTTACAGTGTCGAAGTAGACATCTCCATCCCTTTCATAGGCGTAGCCTTTTTCTATCAGTTGCTCTACAAAAGATATGATTTCTGAAATATGCTCCATCACTCGTGGATGTACATTTGCCCGCTTAATACCCAAAGCATCAGCATCCGCAAAGTAGGCATCAATATATTTTTCTGCAAGCTGCTCAACTGTGGTGTTTTCTTCCTTGGCTTTATTAATTAGCTTATCATCGACATCGGTAAAGTTCTGCACATAGATAACTTCATAGCCTCGATATTCTAAATAGCTTCTAACAACATCAAACATTGTAAAAGCTCTAGCGTTGCCTATATGAATATAGTTGTATACTGTAGGGCCACACACGTACATTTTAACCTTACCTGGTTCCATGGTTTTTAAAGGTTCTTTCTTTTTTGTTAATGTATTATAAACGTTAATTGTCACTTTTTACACGCTCCCTCAATTCATCAATTTCGAGCCTTAGCTCAGCCATCTGCCTTTGCATATCGCATAGGATGTTTGCTACTGGGTCAGGAAGCTGGTCATGGTCAAGCTTTGTCCCAACACGTTTGCCGTTTCGCATTACGATTCTCCCTGGTATGCCGACAACTGTTGAGTCCTCAGGAACATCTCTCAGCACTACTGACCCCGCTCCAATTTTAGCGTTTTCACCAATTGTAATTGACCCTAACACTTTAGCGCCTGTCGCTATGAGGGCCCCATTTTTTATTGTAGGATGTCGTTTTCCTTTTTCCTTGCCAGTACCCCCAAGTGTAACGCCCTGATACAAGGTTACATCATCACCAATTTCCGTCGTCTCGCCAATAACGACACCCATCCCATGATCTATAAATAAGCGCTTACCTATTGTTGCTCCTGGATGAATTTCAATACCAGTCAACCAACGACTAACCTGCGATATAAAACGCGCTAAAACAAACCATTTCCGTTTATATAGTCTATGTGCAATTCTATGCGCCCATAGGGCATGTAGCCCTGCGTAGCACGTTAAAACCTCTAACACGTTTCTAGCTGCTGGGTCGCGCTCGAAAACAGCTTCTATGTCAGATTTTATATTTTTAAACACAGCTCTCACTCCTATTAATAAAAAAAGAAACCCCCTCTAAACAGAGACGATTTCTTCGTGGTTCCACTCTGATTATATAGCAGCTATTAATAGCTACTATATCACTCATAACTCAGTTAACGGTGTCCCGCTACAGGCTACTAGTTTCACCTGTAAAGCTCAAAGGTGCATTCCAAACCCTCCATGTAAGCATCTCAGCAATTGCTTACTCTCTGTAAAATGGGGCGAATTTGTACTTTCCTTTTCAACGCTCAATTATATGCAACTACACTTTTTATAACATAGCAGTATGTTTTTTGCAAGTCTGCAGTCGCCCAATTACACGCTCTTTACCTAATAACCAGAGAGATTTATTTAGGTCAGGGCCATGAAGCACTCCCGTCGCTGCCACACGAACTGGCATAAATAGCTGCTTGCCTTTAACACCTGTTTCCTTTTGTACAGTTTTAAATGCAGCTTGTATTGCACCTGGTTCATACTGTTCAATTTGTTCTACTTGTTGAATAAAGCTATCTAGCACCACCTGCACTTGTTCGCCTGCCAAAACTTCTTTAGCTTCATCATCATAGGCTATTGCCTGTTCAAAAAAGCGGGCTACGAGTTCTGGAAATTGCGCTGCATAATCTGTTCTCTCAACGTACAATTCTATTAGTCCATGAAGCCATTCAGTTGTATCATCATCAATGGCCTCTCCAATATAGCCTGCTTTTTGCAGATGTGGAATCGCTAGGTTAGTTACATATTCTATGTCAGCCTGCTTAAGATAATGATTATTCATCCAATTTAATTTCTCAGCATCAAAAACTGCAGGGTTTTTCGCTACTCTATCCAAGCTAAATTCTTGAATTAGCTCATCCATGCTAAATATCTCTTGTTCGCCTTCTGGCGACCAGCCTAATAATGCTAGGAAATTCACTATCGCCCCTGGGACAAAACCTAGGTCACGATATTGCTCTACAAACTGGATTACGGATTCATCACGCTTACTCATTTTTTGTCTATCTTTACCCAAGATTAACGACACATGAGCAAAGGTAGGAATTTCAAACCCTAGTGCTTTATATATCAAGACTTGTCGTGGTGTATTGGATAGATGCTCCTCACCACGGATTACATCGGTAATCTCCATCAGATGATCATCGATAGTAACTGCCATATTGTATGTTGGCATTCCATCTGATTTAATAATAACAAAATCGCCGATACCATCGCTCTCAAAACTTACCCTACCACGCACTTGATCTCTAATCACGATATTTTCATTTTGTGGTACACGGAAACGCACAACTGGTTTGCGCCCTTGTTCAGCTAGAGCTTTTTCCTCTGCATCATTAAGGCTTCTACATTTCCCTAGATAACGTGGCGTTTCACCCTTAGCCATAAGCGCTTCGCGTTCCGCCTCAAGCTCCTCAGGGGCGCAATAGCAGCGATAGGCATGGCCTGTTTCTAGTAGCTTGTCTACATATGGCCTATAAAGATCTAGTCGTTCTGACGATCGGTACGGCCCGTGAGGCCCACCAACCTCTGGCCCTTCATCCCAATCAATACCAAGCCAGCGCATACTTTCTAGCATTTTCGCCTCTGCACTAGCAACATTTCGGTTTTGGTCCGTATCTTCAAATCGCAAAATAAATTTCCCATTGTTTTTTTTGGCATATAAATAATTAAATAGTGCTGACCTTGCTCCTCCAATATGTAGATGTCCTGTAGGACTTGGTGCAAACCTAACTCTTGTTTCTTTCATTGTATGTATTCCCTCCGATACTTAGCAGTTTTTTTCTAGCATAACTACAGCCTGCGCTGCAATCCCCTCTTCTCTACCAGTAAAACCGAGACGTTCAGTAGTAGTAGCCTTCACACCGACTTGCCCTATCTCGCAACGACAGGCCTTGGCGATAATCTCCCTCATAGCTTCGATGTGTGGGGCCATTTTAGGCTTCTCTGCAATTATTATACTATCTAGATTACCCATTTGATAACCCTTAGATTCTACAAGCTCCCATACATGCTCCAGTAGTTTAACACTTGATATACCTTTATATTTTTCATCTGTATCAGGAAAGTGCTTACCAATATCACCAAGTGCCAAGGCACCTAATATCGCATCCTTTATTGCATGCAACAGCACATCTGCATCAGAATGACCCAAAAGTCCCTGCTTGTGCTCTATTTTCACTCCACCAATAATGAGCTCGCGATTATCCGCAAAGCGATGGACATCGTAACCAATTCCTATCCTCATTTCTGTGTCCTCCTTGTAAGAATCATTTCGGCAAATGTAACATCTTCTGGTGTTGTAACTTTGATATTCTCATAGCTTCCTTTAACAACAGCAACTGGTTTGCCAAGTAATTCTATTAACATTGAATCATCTGTAATCGTGTCTAAGTCTTTAATTTCTGCAATAGCTTCCGCAAACAAAGTGCGTTTAATAATTTGTGGCGTTTGCGCAGCCCATAGTGTGTTCCTACTCGGTGTCTGCTGAATTAACTTATTATCAGAATTGATAATCTTGATAGTATCCTTGACAGGCACAGCAACAATTGCGGCCCCAATTTCTGTTGCCTTCTGAATACAGCTTTCTATTTCAGCCTGCGTAATTAATGGTCTGGCTCCATCATGCATTAATAGATAATCTATATCCTGTTGTTGAATGTTTTTAAAGCCATTTATTACGCTGTAAACGCGCTCTTTCCCGCCACCAACTACAGCTGTTACCTTGTGTAAATTATACTTATCTACTAACTCTTGTCCATATTCTATTTCCTGCTGACCTACGACAAATATTACCTCTGTAACCTGTGGGTGTGTACTAATTTCCTGCATCGTGCGAACAACCATAGGTACACCCAATAAATCTATGTATTGTTTATTATAACCTACACCTAATCGCTTACCAATTCCTGCTGCAGGAATGATAGCTGCTATTTTCGTTTCGTTGCTTATGTTTGTTTTTATGCTCATAACAATCTCCTCGCAGAAGAAAACTTGTATTCGCTAGTCCGTCAAACAGGTAAATGCTTGTGTAAATAAAGATAGGCTTCTAAATTAGAAGCCTATCTTTAACTTATTATGCTTACGATATAATATCATATTTTATAAAAACTTATAAAGCCTTTTCTAACAATTTTGGTTTAGCAAATATCATACGTCCTGCAGACGTCTGCAATACACTTGTAACTATTACATCGATTTCATTTCCTATATAGTTACTTCCGCCTTCAATGACAATCATAGTTCCGTCGTCTAAATAAGCTACTCCCTGACCGTGCTCTTTACCATCTTTGATAACCTGTGCTCGCATTTCTTCTCCTGGCAGCACTACAGGCTTAACTGCATTTGCTAGGTCATTGATATTCAAGACAGATACTCCTTGGAGCTCACTAACTTTGTTTAGATTGAAGTCATTCGTTACTACCTTACCGTCTATTAGCTTCGCTAGCTTCACAAGTTTTGTGTCTACCTCTGCTGTATCCTCAAAATCGCCCTCCCAAATCTCTACCTTCACCAGTAGTTCTTTCTGAATGCGTTTCAAGATATCTAGGCCACGTCTGCCTCGATTACGTTTTAATGTGTCAGAAGAGTCAGCTATATGCTGCAGCTCATGAAGTACAAACGAAGGAATAATAATTGTTCCGTCAACAAAGCCTGTATTGCAAATATCTGCTATGCGCCCATCAATGATTACACTTGTATCTAGTATTTTCGGTTTACAACCAGTATTCTCAGGTTTCTTATTAATAACTCTGTCCTTAAGCCCCTTAAATTGAAGGATACTGATAATTTCTTCCCTTTTAGAAATTGCTACCTTATACCCTATATAACCTAAAATAATCGATAAGAAAATTGGCACTATTGGCCCTACGACTGGTAGACCAATAACCGCAGGATGAATCAAATATGCAACTAACAAGCCTGCGAGCATTCCAATGACACCCATGACAATCTCTGTAAGCGGAGTATTCGATAAAAAATCTTCAAACCATTTTATAAGTCCAATTACGTAGTCAATAAAGCGTGACGCTAATAATAATGCAAAAACCAACGCACCTAGTGCTGCTCCAATATACTCGGGATAGGATACTCCACCTAAATTAAGTACTGAATCCATAAAAGCAAACATCATTGGCCCGAATTGATAACCAAGTACAACTCCCAGCACAACAAAAAAAGCATATATAATTTTCTTTAGCACCACTTTTCACCTCCTTTAATTCATTATTTACCATTTAATTATATTCTATAAGTAAGTATATTGAAAAAAAAATAATTATATCAATTTATTATCTGTTTTTTTGATATTTGTAATATAGATGTAATCAATTTTCATATACAAAAATGCGTCAGACAGACGCATTTTTGTTCTTCTCAATCAATTCTGTTATAATGCCCATTGCTTCTACTTCATCTATGCCTTTTACCAAAACAAATTCACTAACTAATATTTGCTTTGCATTTTCAAGCATTTTTCTTTCTCCCGTGGAAAGTCCCTTTTCTATCTCTCTAAGCATCAGGCTGCGTACAACCTCTGCTACTTTAAAAATGTCCCCACTTTTAACCTTATCCATGTTTGCCCTGTATCGTTGGTTCCAATTGATGGATGCTTCTGCTTCTTCAGTACACATATTATCCATAACGTTGTTAATTAAACATTCATCAACAACATCTCGAAGACCAATGTTCTGAACATTACCTATAGGAATCATTACTTTCATGTCTCCTACTGGCATCCTCATTACATAATACTTTCGTATTTCACCAAGAATTTCTTTCTCCTCTATGGATTCTATCACTCCAGCTCCATACATAGGGTACACAACTTTATCACCGACATTAAACATAGGACACCTCCACCGAGTATTCCATATATAGGTTAACAGAAAATCGGTAAAAAGTCAAAAGTAAAATATGTTAGCATATATCAGTCTTCTAAGTCAATAGTTAAAATGCTTATTCAGTGAAAAAACGTGCTTTCTTCATATTTAACTGTCTTTATTATCCGTTTTTTTCCTTTTTCTAAAAAATCTTTTGTATGGTCTGCCCTTTCTTCTTAGTCCATAAAGGGCATAGAGAGCCAGTGGTAAAAACAATAGCTTATTAACCTGACTCGGATAGAATAGAGACACTAAAATTATAATCAATATAACTAATGCTGAAACATAATATACTATCCGCGGAAGCCCTAAAGTCTTAAAGCTAGGATATTTAATATTGCTTATCATGAGGTAACTAAGCAATAGCATTCCGATAACCAAAACATAAAATGGTAAAGAAGCGTAATATAATGCAAACGTAGCTAAGATACCTCCAGCTGCTGTGATTGGTAAACCAACAAAATACCCGGGCACCCCATCCTGTACATTAAATCTCGCTAGGCGTAACGCACCACAAATTGGGAAAACGCCGGTGATAATCCAACCGATAGTACCTAAGTCGCTTAATACAGCGGCATACATAATAAATGCTGGCGCAACTCCAAATGTCACAATATCAGATAATGAGTCTAATTCTTTGCCAAATTCACTCTGAGTATTCAGCATTCTAGCCACTCTACCATCGAGTCCATCTAACAGCATGCCAACAATTACCATAATAGCCGCATAATCTGTGCGCCCTTCAAAAACTAGGATTATCGCAATTATTCCCAGAAATAAATTCCCTACTGTTAAAATACTCGGCAGAGCTTTGGCAAACATTAGACTAACCTCCCTATTGGAGTGATGCCCGCTTGCACCTTATCCCCAGGTTTAACAAGCACTTCTACGGAATTAGGTAGAAAATGCTGCGTACCTGAACTGAACTTAATCATACCAATTTTGTCACCTTGGTTAACCTTCTGCCCAACCTCAACCCAAGACACCACTCTGCGAGCCATAATTCCAGCAACTTGAACTAGTAGTACCTTTGTATTAGCATTTTCTATGCCGATATAGTTTCGCTCGTTAACCTCATAGCAGTTTTCTCTAGTTGCAGGTACAAATTTACCTTTTTGGTAATGCTGATATGTAACTTCCCCCGTGATTGGTGTGCGGTTTACATGTACATTCGTAGGCGACATAAAAATATGAATTGCTTTTGCCTCGCCTTTGAAAAATCGCTCTTCATTTACATCCTTAATTTCTACAACTGTCCCATCACATGCAGCATAGATAATATCATCAGCCGCTTCAATCTCCCGTAATGGGTCTCTAAAGAAGTATAAAATAAATAAAATAAGTCCAATACCTAAAACAACCAGTGGTATGTATAAAAAGAATAAAAAACCAGCTACAACAATTGCAAATAACAGTGTAAATATACCCTCATCTTTTAAAGCGTGTTTATTCATAGATAAATTATCACTCCTCTTTCGTATCTAATTGTATGCTATTATTGCAAACTTAACAATAACTAAATATGCCGTTCAAAAAAAGCTTGCTCGCGTATTCTACGTAATCCATCAGCAATCAATTTTGCCCTTACTTCTCCAATACCGTCAATAAGGTCAAGCTCCTCCATGGAAGCGTTGACAATATTAGTTAGTTTCCCATAATATTCAATCAGATTATCTATAACAGATATTGGTATCCTAGGAACCTTCGTTAAGGCACGGAACCCTCTTGGGTAGACTATTTTTTCTCCAATGTTGACCGTAGGCGGATATCCTAAAATGTTAATTATATTCTCAGGCTCTAATAGCTCATCTGCAGACAGGTTTTTCAATTCATTCTTCAGTACGTCTAGGGCACTACGCTCCTCACTATCATTGCAGTAATCCTTAATTACCAGATACGATTCTAGCTCCACGCCCGCTACGAGCTCTTCTAGCTGCATACTAATCAGTCTACCCTCTGTCCCCAATTCAACTATATACTTCTCTATTTCCTCTTTAATCCTTAGTACCATCTCTATACGCTGAATTACAGCCGCCACTTCATTAAATGTTACTATCTCTTCGAACTCTAAGGCACTCAAGTTAATTAATCCTTTATCTAGGACTGACTTGTATTTATCTAGGGTTTGAATTGCTTGATTAGCCTTGCCTAAGATAACACCGATATCCTTTAAGGCATAACGCCAATTACCTTTATAAAGGGTGATAACATTACGACGCTGGGAAATCGATACGACTAATTGCTTCGTTTGTTTCGCTACCCGTTCCGCCGTCCTATGCCTAATTCCAGTCTCCGTTGATGGAATTGAAGATTCAGGTAGCAATAGTGTGTTCGCATAGAGTATTTTCTTCCGATCCTCACTTACGATAATAGCACCATCCATCTTCGCAAGCTCGTACAAATTGGCAGGAGTAAGGTCGCAATTAATATAAAAACCGCCATCTACTAATGGTTCTAGTGCCTCATTGCTGCCAACAACAATTAGTGCTCCAGTTTTTGCCCGAAGCACATTATCTAAGCCATCTCGTAATCCTGTTCCAGGCGCTACTGATTTTAGTATTTTATATACTGGGTCATCACTTCTCATATCCTTCCCTCCAAGCTTGCTTCTAATGCTTCCATAACTGTTTTGACATAAATTAGTCCAATTCCACTAGCATTTAGTTTTCTTGATGTATAGGGTACTACCATTCTCTTAAAGCCAAGCTTTTGAGCTTCAGTTATACGCGCTTCTAGCTTAGTGACTGAGCGGATCTCGCCCGTTAACCCAATTTCCCCAATAGCAACCAAATCATGGGGTACGCCTGTATTACGAAAGCTAGAGGCAATTGCAACTGCCACTCCTAGATCTACCGCAGGGTCATCTAAGCGTACTCCACCTACAGCATTAATAAAAGCATCCTGATTTTGTAGCACCAGACCCGCCTTTTTCTCTAATACCGCCATTATTAAAGCAACCCTGTTATAGTCAATGCCCGTCGCTGTTCTTTTAGGGCTTACATAGCTTGTTGGAGATACTAAGGCTTGTATTTCGATCAAAAATGGCCTGCTACCTTCCATACTTGCCACAATAGTAGCCCCTACCACATCTTTATCTCGGTCAGGCAGGAAGATTTCCGACGGATTTTTGACTTCCTGTAGCCCTTGCTCATTCATTTCGAATACACCAAGTTCATGTGTGGAACCAAAGCGATTTTTCACCGTGCGAACTAAGCGATAAAAGTGGTTTTTATCTCCCTCAATATATAGTACTGTGTCTACCATGTGCTCTAGCACCTTTGGTCCTGCAATTGATCCCTGTTTTGTTACATGCCCAATAATAATTGTCGCCATTTGATGTTCCTTAGCTAAATGCATAAGCTTCGCCGTTGCTTCTCTGACCTGAGAGACACTCCCCGGCGCCGAGGTCACTTCTGGCACATACATCGTTTGGATTGAATCGATAATTAATAAATCGGGCTTATGTTTATACGCTTGCATTGTTATATCATCGAGGTTAGTATCTGCTATAACCAGAATATTTTCATGCAGGGCATTTAATCGCTCTGCGCGCATCTTTAGCTGACTCAGCGATTCTTCACCAGAAATATATAATACCTTCTTACCTGACTTCGCCAAATGGTATGCAGTTTGCAAAATAATTGTCGATTTGCCAATCCCCGGATCACCGCCAAGAAGTACTAAGGAACCTATTACTATGCCACCACCTAGCACTCTGTCGAATTCCTGAATCGTAGTAGACATACGTTGTTCCTGAGTATATTTGACATCTGTAATTGAGGTCGCCTTCCTAGATTCTACATCATTATTGAAAAGGCGCCCGCGTTTATGTGGCTTCTCTCTGCTCGCATCTATCTCCTCTACTAGGGTGCTCCATTGTGAGCATCCAGGGCATTTACCGTACCACTTTAAAGATTCAAAGCCACATTCCTGACATATAAATTTAGTTTTTGCTTTCATTGTTTATCGCCCTTCAATTATTTGTTAATTAAAACTATTGTATCTTTTTATAGCTGGACAAGCAATCTTTTGTAGGGCGCCTTATAAAGGATATATTCCACAAAAAAGGGACTATCTCTAACGAATGTTAATCATTCGTTTTACAACAGTCCCTTTGAAAATTTTTTATGCCTTTTTGTAGGTTAGATGTTTATCCTTCAAGACAATTTTTATTTTTTGTCCTTCTGTAATTTCTCCTAATAATATCCCTTCAGACAGCATATCTTCTATATGCTTTTGAATGGCTCTTTTTAGAGGTCTAGCCCCATATTCACGATCAAAGCCTTCCTTAGCTAAAAACTCTTCTGCATCGGCAGTCAATTCGAAATCTACCCCTTGCTCTTGCAGTCTTTTACGTAGCTCCTCAATCATGAGTTTGACAATACTTGCGATATGCTCCTGCTCTAAGGAATGGAAAACAATCAACTCATCAATTCTATTTAAAAACTCAGGCCTGAATGTTTTCTTCAATTCACTCATAATGCGCTCTTTCATTTGTTCATAATCCCTAGTTGTAGCATCAACTGTAAACCCGAGGGGCTTTGTTTGCTTAAACATACTTGCTCCAACATTCGACGTCATTATAACAACAGTATTTCTAAAGTCGACGGTCCGTCCTTTAGCATCCGTTAACCGCCCATCATCTAATACCTGCAGCAAAATGTTGAATACCTCTGGATGGGCTTTTTCTATTTCATCTAATAGAATTACTGAATATGGTTTGCGTCTGACCTTTTCTGTTAATTGTCCACCATCATCAAAGCCGACATATCCTGGTGGTGAGCCAACTAATCTCGACACAGAGTGTTTCTCCATGTACTCTGACATATCTACCCTAATCATCGCATCTTCATCACCAAACAAACTCTCGGCCAGCGCCCTTGCAAGCTCAGTTTTACCTACACCAGTAGGCCCTAAGAAAATAAATGAGCCAATTGGACGTTTGGGATCTTTAAGCCCTGCCCGTGCGCGACGAATTGCTTTTGCTACAGCTTTAACAGCATCATCCTGCCCAATTACACGTTGGTGAAGAATGTTTTCTATATTTAAGAGCCTTGCCGACTCATCCTGTGAAATCTTTTCCACAGGTATACCAGTCCACACGGAAACAATCTGTGCAATGTCTGTTGCATTTACTTCTGAGTCCTTACGTACTTGCTTTTGCTCCCAATTGCTTTTAATCTCTTCAAGCTTTGCCTTTAAGACCTTCTCTTTATCACGCATCTTTGCTGCTTTCTCAAACTCCTGACCTTGGACCGCTGCCTCTTTTTCACCCTTAACCTCTTCTAGCTGTTTTTCAAGCTCTTTCACATCAGATGGTTGTGTATAGGATTTTAGTCTTACCTTTGAGCCAGCCTCATCGATTAAGTCTATAGCTTTATCTGGCAAAAATCTGTCTGTAATGTAGCGGTCGGCCAAATTAACTGCAGCTGCAATTGCTTCATCTGTAATCTTTACACGATGGTGCGCTTCATAGCGATCCCTCAGACCAAACAAAATGCGCATTGCCTCTTCACGTGTCGGCTCATCAACCTTAATCGGTTGGAAACGCCTTTCCAAAGCAGCGTCCTTCTCAATATGCTTACGATATTCATCTAAAGTAGTAGCACCTATACACTGAAGCTCTCCACGGGCTAAAGCTGGCTTGAAAATATTCGAAGCATCGATTGCACCTTCAGCACCACCTGCACCAATTAACGTGTGGAGCTCATCGATAAAAAGAATTACGTTACCCGCGCTCCGTATTTCCTCCATTACTTTTTTCAGTCGGTCTTCAAATTCACCTCTGTATTTTGTGCCTGCTACTGCTGTACCCATATCTAAAGCCATTACACGTTTGTTACGCAGTGTTTCGGGGATTTCATTATTAATAATTCGTTGTGCCAGCCCTTCTGCGATTGCTGTTTTGCCCACCCCTGGTTCTCCAATAACAACGGGGTTATTCTTCGTCCTGCGACTTAGTATTTGAATTACCCGCTCGATTTCACGATCTCGACCGATAACTGGGTCCAGCTTGCCTTCTTTAGCTACTTCTGTAAGGTCACGGGACAGGCTGTCTAGCGTCGGGGTGCTTGTATTGTTTTTTTGATTTTGGTTGTTCTGATTATGCGACAGCTCACTACCTCCAAGCAGTTGAAGAACCTGCTGCTTAGCTTTATTTAGACTTACACCAAGATTATTAAGTACTCGTGCCGCAATCCCTTCGCCCTCACGGATTAGACCTAACAGGATATGTTCAGTCCCTACATATGTATGCCCGAGCTTACGGGCCTCATCCATAGATAGCTCGATTACTCGCTTGGCCCTAGGTGTATAAGCAACTGTCTGATTGTGATTTTCTCCATAGCCTATCATCTTCTCAATCTCTTGTTGGATACTTTCCATGCTTACATTTAAATTCAATAACGCCTTAGCAGCAATTCCTTCACCTTCACGCACTAGGCCAAGCAACAAGTGCTCGGTACCGACATTGCCATGACCTAGCCTAACCGTTTCTTCCTGTGCAAGTGTTAATACCTTCTGAGCTCTTTCAGTAAATCTTCCTAACATGGTTCTTCCCTCCATTTACTTATCTATTTGAATATTTGCTAATCTTTCACGAATTATTTTGGCTCGCTTGCTATCCCATTCATCTGAAGATAGTTCGCGATTAGCTAATTTTTGTAGATAGCCTGGCCCAGTAATAACCATAAGCTCCTTCAAAATATTAGCGGATATACCTTTTAACATTCCTAAATCAATTCCTAAGCGTACGTCTGAAATGCGCTCCATAGCTTCCTGACCAGAAATTGCTCTGGCATATAATAAAATTCCTAGGGATCTGTAGATTTTATCTTCTATGTTTATTTTCATATGTGCCAAAACATGCTTACGGGCATCTCGCTCATGCTCAATTACTTGTTTAATCACATCCTCGAGGTTTTCAAGGATTTCATCTTCACTATATCCCAGTGTTATCTGGTTAGAAATTTGAAACAAATTACCTACGGCTTCGCTGCCCTCGCCATAGTAACCCCTTACCGCTAATCCAACTCTCTGTATAGCACTTAATAATCGCTTTACTTGCCCAGTAATCACAAGAGCAGGTATATGAACCATAACAGACGCCCTAAGTCCTGTGCCTACATTCGTTAAACAGCTAGTTAGATAGCCCAATTTTTCATCAAAAGCATAGTCAATCGTGGCCTCTAAGGAATCATCTATTTGGTTAGCTAAATCATAGCTCGTTCGTAGCTGGAATCCTGGAAATATACATTGAATTCGCATATGATCTTCTTCATTAAGCATAACATTCGCTGCCTCATCGTCTTTCAGCACGACAGCTGTTTGCATATATTCACTGTCGAGCTTAGGACTTATCAAGTGCTTCTCGACTAATATTTTTCGATCTAACGGGCTTATATCCTTAAGCTTTAATAGCTCAAACGACCCTAACTCCTGTAGATATTGTTGGTTCATGGCATTTCGCGCTTGGTCAATAAGCTGTTTTGTGGCTTTGTCAGTCATTAAAGGCGCAAAGGGTAAGCCTTTAATATTGCGAGCTAGTCTTACTCTGCTGCTTAAAACAACATCTGATTCTGGACCATCCTGCTGCATCCAATCGCTCAGACCTTTGTCTATATATTTCTCCATGGCAAATCCCTCCTTATTGCTCTAATTGCTTTTCTAAGGCTTTGATTTGATCCCTGAACGCTGCTGCTTCTTCAAACCGCTCTTCATAAATACTGTTTTGTAGCTGCTGACGTAGCTGGCTGATTTGTCGTTTCACGGATATATCTCCCGCTATACGTTTAGGTATTTTTCCTGTGTGGCCTAGCTTACCTTGGACCTTCCTAAGTATGTGGTCTAATTGCTCGCCAAAATATTGATAGCAGTCAGCACAGCCCAGCTTTCCTACCTTATAAAATTGTTGAAATGTCATACCACATTGTTGACATTGCTTTTGCTCAAACACATTAGTTTTATTATTGTCGTAATTAAGCAGTCCCGATAATAAGTCGTGGAATGAAAAGTTAGCAGAAACGTCCCCTTTTTCTTTAGCACATTGTTCGCATAAGTGCATTTCGCTTTTTTTATTGTTAATAATTTTTGTCAAATGTACAGCTGCTGGTCGCTTTTTACATTCTTGACAATCCATGTCGACTCCTCCTTGCGATAATATAATAGTTCCCTTGCTCACAGGTCTTTGCCAAGGATTGCTGAAAACATAGCACCCAATAGCTTTGCCCGGAATTTATTCTTGAAAGCTACGTCATCCCCCAGTACATCCCTTGACATAGCGGCCTTAAGCATTTGCTTTTCGCGATTGGTAATGACACGCTCATCATGAAGCCTTTGTATTATACCTAGGCTCTGTTCCTGTGATGCCTCTTCTCCTACAAATTGCATGACAGCCCGATGAAGACTTCTTTGTTTAGGTATATCTATTTTTTGTATTCTAATAAATCCGCCACCACCACGCTTGCTTTTTACAATATAGCCTTTCTCTAGACTAAATCTCGTCTGCATCACATAGTTAATTTGCGAAGGAGCACAGTCAAATCGATCAGCCATCTCGTTTCGCTTTATTTCAATCATGGACACGTTACTTTTTAGAAAAAGTTCCTTTATATGTTTCTCAATAATATTTGAAACGCTCAGCATTCTACATCACCTACATTATGTTAATCTGCCCAAACGGGCTAATGACCTGTTTGACTTTGACTTACTTTGACCTTATAACCCTATTTTAATATATTGTGCACATATCAAGCAACTTATTATATTGAAATTTTTGTTACATCTGATATTTCTTTTATCTTATAATTGGCTTGTTCAAACTCTTGCTCGTCTCTAGCATAGCCATATAAACAACCAATTGACATTAAGCTGTTCTTGACACCCGCTTCTATATCTGTCTCTCTGTCACCAATCATACATGTTATATCATTTTTAAGCTGGTAGTCAGTTATAATCCTGTCCACTAAGTCTACCTTCGTACTCGTGTTAAATTCCCCTGCACTGTAAACTTTATCGAAGTATTGCGCTATTTGCATCCTATGTACTACATGTTTAACATATGCTTCTGCACCATTACTAGCTACAAATAAACGCTTCCCATTAGCTTTTAGGTGTTGTAATAATTGTTCTGTACCCTCGTATAGTTTTCCGTTGCCATCATCAATGTATTTTTGTTCGTAATATATCATGTAATCATCGGCTTTAGTTTTAACAGTGGCTTCTGTATCTGGCAGGATTTGGTCCCATATGTTATCAAGGGTATGGCCAAACATTGATAAGAGCTGCTCTCGTTTAGGTGGTTGACCTGCATAGAGACCCTCCTTACGCAGACGCGCAAAGGTTTGTTTAAATGCTGGTATGGCAACTAAATCTGCTTGAAATAAGGTTCCATCTAAGTCAAAAATATAATTCTTCAAAATCTCGTCCTCCAATATATTATTTCAATTTGTAGTGAGGTTAAACTTTATTATTTATAATTTTGATTTTATATGTAGTTATTTAGTCTAACACATATACACACGAACTATAAATTTTGGCTATGCAAAAGGAGCTGCCTAAAACACATAGACAGCTCCTCTAGATTATATTAAGTTTGAATTATACTTTAAAGCGTTGCACAAGCTCATTCAGCTTTTCTGCCAGCTCTGCTTGCGATTGTGTAACTTTCGCTATATCTTCTACGGCTCCAGCAGTTTCAGAGATATTACTATTAATCCCATGAGAGCTTGCTGTTGCTTCTTCAAGACCCTCAGAAACGTCCTTTAACCCTCGATCAATTTCTTGCATAGATGCTTTTAATTGTTCACTGGTTGCTGCGAAATCAGCTACTAGGTTACTTACAAGTTCTGCATCCTCAAGGTATGCTTGTCCATTAGTAACCATTTCTTGATAGTCTTTGGCTACTATTTCGTTAATATATTTAAGAATTTCCTCCGTATTAACTGATAAATTATTGAAGGCTTCGCGAACAAGTGAAATTGTAGTTTGTATTTCAGAAACAGTCGTTGATGAGTGTTCAGCTAGCTTACGGACTTCATCAGCAACAACAGCAAAGCCTTTTCCTTGCTCTCCTGCACGAGCAGCCTCAATAGCAGCATTTAACGCTAGTAGGTTAGTTTGCTCGGCAATGCCAGAAATTGTATCAGCCATCTTACCTATTTCTTCTACAATTTTCCCTTCCTCAATCGCCTTTACAACCTGTACTCTTTTATCTTCGTACATTTTCTGACTATTCTCCAAGGAAAGCTCCGCGTTATGCTTTAATCTCGTAGCACGTTCTTCAATTTCTTTTACAGATTGGTGTCCAGAATCGGCTTTCCCAGCTAATGTAGATGCTGCATCAACTACCTGATCACCAAACACTTCAACTGACTGCATTGTATCCTTCGTAATATCCATACCAGTAGCAATTTCCTGACTGCTATGCTTTACCGTCTGTGTCTGTGCTAATATTTCTTCAGTGGTTGCCGATAACTCTTCGCTTGATGCGCTTACGTCATTAGCAGCATCTAATACATTTCTCATTACACTACGAGTTTTTTCAATCCCTTGATTTAATGCTTTTCCAAGGTCGCCTATTTCATCATCATAATAGACAGGGACAGTTTTCGTTAAGTCGCCTTCACCAAATGCTTCAGCAAACTTAACAGTCTCCTTAATTGGATTGATAATTAATTTAGGTAATATTATAAACCTTACAACTGTAATCATGACAACGAAGGCAGCAATAACAACTCCCAGCATAATTGCAATGAGTTGCTGTGCTTGATTGTAATGATGCTCCACTTCCATTTTTACATCATTGAATACTGCATTCAAGGCTTGCTCCCTATCTGATACTTCCTGCAGACGGACAGCACCCTCCTCCGTCCTGTTTTCTAAAAATACTGCCTGAACAGCTACTATACTTGTATAGAAGTCGGTATATTCTCTTTCTATAATTGCTGCCTGCTCTGGAACTTGATCCTTTAAGTGTTCTATAGCATCAAACACCGCTAATGATTTTTGAGCAGCCAAAATCGCATATTCATCGTCATTAGTTAAAATACCACTTTTAATATCACTTACTATTTCTTTTGATTGGCTTTCTATATATGCTACATTATGCTCTAATTCTAACAACGACGACATCGTACTGTTTTGATGAACAAAGCTCCCAATCAGCGCGATTACAGTGAATATCCCAAGAACTGCAAAGGGAATAATGATTTTTCTACCAATAGATATTTTCATGATGCCCTCCTTAATTCACTGGAATGAATGAGTGTTTTTCAATAATTTCCTGCCCTTGGTCACTAAGTAATAGCTCTAATAGTGATTGGACCTTGGCTTCATTATCTGCACGATAAACCACATTCAATTCCCTTAAGATAGGATAACTTCCATTTACGATATTATCAGTCGTAGCTTCTACGCCTTCTAAGCGTAATATCTTGATTGGCATACCGCGTTCTTGCAACTCTACAGCAGTCCCTAAAGATAAGTAACCTATAGCATTTGGAATTCCTCCTACTATAGTCGCAACCTCAAGGTTAGCCCCTACTTCTATGGCACTTTCTAAAATTTTAGGCGTTTCTTGTTGCTCCCTGTATGGGCTTTTTATTCCTGCAAAATCTTCGAACAGATCAAGTGTAGCTCTACCTATCTCCTTAGATACTAATACAATAGGTGTATTAGTCCAACCAAAACGCTCCCAGGTTACGTTTTCTTGACTATACATTTCCTTTAATTGAGCTTGTGAAATTTCATTAATTGGATTCCTTTCGTTAACAACGAAGACAATTGTATCTAATCCAACTAATAAATCTTCTACTTGCAGCTTCTCACTATCACTTATTGACCTTGAAGCCATTCCTATATCCGATGCTCCAGAGATAGTATTATTAATCCCTGTTCCACTTCCACCAGCAGCAATCTCAAATTCCACACCATGTATTTCTTTGTGTAGCTCCAATATTTCTGCAACAAACGGAAACATCGTACTTGCTCCAGAAACTCTAATTTGTTCATCAGCTTGTCCATACACCGGATATACAACTGCTAGAACCATAAAACTTGCTATAATTACAAACGTAGTCCTTTTCATTACACTCCTCCTCATCTCCAACTATTTCATTAACACATACTTCTATTTGGAAATATTAGATCATTACGCACTTATTATTTGGCTTATTTTGTCAAACAAAGTAAACTTATTACCAATATCCAGAAAAACAGAATAGGGCAGCTATAAATAGCTACCCCCATTTCTTAGAATGTTAGGCAACTTGGCTATCATATCTATATTACATAGACTTAGACCCATAGCTTTGCGTCCTGACCTTTCAGTCAGTTTGCTATTTTCTGAACATTTTATATTATTGTGCTTAGCGACAAATACGACCAATTACCTACGTTTAATTTCCCAACTAGTATACTACATCACCTATCTATTAACTTCAATATATTTTTGCAATAAATTTCTACATTTTTCTGCTTTTTAACAATTTTCCTTCTATTGCTAACTATTTTAGTGACATTAGCAATGAATTTAACTTCCCCTCTGGAACGGGCTTACTAAATAAATATCCTTGAAATGCATCACAGCGATAATTACGAAGTAATTCAAACTGATCTAAAGTCTCTACACCTTCAGCAATCACCGTAAGGTTTAAGCTATGGGCAAGATTTATCACAGATTTAACAATAGCATCATCCTTTTGGTCAAAGGTGACCCTATTTACGAATGATTTATCTATCTTTAGCTTGTTAATCGGAAGGCTTCTAAAATTGTTCAAAGAAGAGTAACCAGTACCAAAATCATCAATCGAAATCGTTACACCTATTCTCCTGAGAACATGCAACGTCTCAGCCACCCACTCTACATCATTCATGGCCAAGCTCTCTGTAACCTCTAAATCCAAATAGCGCGGCTCTAAATTAGCCTCCTGTAATGCCTGTTCTACCGTCTCTATAAAGCCTTGATGCGTAAATTGTTTTACAGATATATTAACCGCCATATTAGTCGCTGGAAAGTTTGTCTCTAATAACTTTTTCATTGTCTTGCACGCTGTCTTTAGCACCCACTCACCAATCTGCACAATTAAACCTGTCTCTTCAGCTAATGGTATAAAATCCGCAGGGGACACAAACTTTAACCTTGGATGATTCCACCTAACCAACGCTTCTAATCCGATTATATTTTTAGTTTTTATATCTATTTGAGGCTGATAATATAAAACTAGCTGTTCCTTCTCTAGCGCTTGTCTTAACTCATTTTCTAATAGCAGCAGCTCTTCGGCACGTTCATTCATTGAAGTTTGGTAAAAAACATACTGATTTCTACCTTTATTTTTTGCAGCATACATTGCTACATCAGCATTTTTTAATAACATATTGACTTCAATGCCATCTTGCGGATAAATACTCACCCCCACACTTACAGTCATGTAAATTCGCCTATCGATTATTTCAAAGGGCTCCTTAAAAATCGTTAGGATATTCTCAGCAGTATCCGTTAATTTCTGACTTCCTTCATATACAACGGTAAACTCATCTCCACCAACCCGAAAAACTCTAGATTTGCTGTCTAAGCTTTCCTGTAATCGCTCAGTTACAGCTTGTAGCAAAAGATCTCCAAAATCATGCCCTAGGGAATCGTTAATATTTTTAAAACGATCAAGATCAATGATCAATACTGCAAAATCTTTGTGACCTTTGTCATCAAGAAGTCTATTAATGTGGTTAATAAAGCTTACTCTATTAGGTAGTCCCGTCAACGGGTCATGATATGCTAGGTAGTAATTGCTCCGTTCTAGCTCTTTTCGCTCGCTAATATCTTCTTTGACGGCTACAAAACGGATTATTTCATTATCGACATTCTTTATACTAGATATAGAAACAGACTCCCAGAACAACAGACCATTCTTCTTTCGGTTTTGCAATTCTCCACGCCATATACCACCAATTTTTATTGT
Source organism: Desulfuribacillus alkaliarsenatis (assembly GCF_001730225.1). Lineage (NCBI taxonomy): Bacteria > Bacillati > Bacillota > Desulfuribacillia > Desulfuribacillales > Desulfuribacillaceae > Desulfuribacillus > Desulfuribacillus alkaliarsenatis. Next base: position 73,841 of record NZ_MIJE01000002.1, read on the forward strand.
ATTCCAAAGATCAGCATAAACCTCTTCTGCTGTATTGCCAGAGCTTAAGATACGGGGATTGCTGCCAATTACTTCTTCCGACGAATAACCTGTCACTTTAGTAAAACGATTGTTAACATATGTAATGGTCCCCTGTACATCTGTCATTATAATTGAATTAGGGCTATATTCTAATGCATGGGAGTAGATGCTAACCTGCTCTTTAGCTAAGCTTAAATCAGTCATATTGATATATGTTCCGTATCCCCCGACGACCTCACCATCTAACATCAGTGGGACTCCCCTTATAATTACAGGCACTTCATTTCCATCTTTAGTATAACGAACAGTTTCCCTAATAATATTCTTGCCCTGCAGAATTTCCGCAGATGCATAATTATGCATTCTGTTTTCTGGGTCTACTACTTCATTAACATTTTTACCATGTACTTGTTCTAGGGTGTAGCCAAAAATCTCCGAAAATTTCTGATTAACATTCCGAATCCGTTCTTCCTTATCAAAGTACACAATAGCATCAGGACTGTTATGAAATAATGCATCAATAATCGATTCCCAGTACTGAGCAGACATTCTAACTCCCCCTACACCCATATTTTTCTTAATACCATTGTATCTTACTTTATTACTTTCATAAAGAAATTTTATAATCCACAATGAAAACCCCTACAAAAGCAACATTTCAAGTTGTTTGTAGAGGCATTAACTAGAATATTTATTATGTTAGGTATTTATTTTGTCGGCTTTTTACTAAGGTTTAACAACGACTAAAAACATTTTAAAACGCTCTACCGCACCTAGTGCATGAGGAATATTTGCTGGCATAACTACAACTTCTCCTGCAGATGCAATTATTTTTTCGTCTCCAATAGTAATTTCAGCTTTCCCGTCTAAGATATGCACTAATGCATCCCCTGGTGCTGAATGGGCACTGATTCCTTCACCTTTTTCAAAGGCAAACAACGTCATATTAAAGCTCGGCCTCTGCGTTAGCGTTAAACTGACAACTCTACCTTCCTGATACTCGACCAAATTTTGCATGCTTAAAGCTTGTGAAAACGGGATGTTTTTGATAAATTGTTGCTCCATTATTAACCCTCCTAATTTGGCAACTTATTTAAATTGCCGTTTAATAGCTCTATCATACATCTATATTAAGCCTTCTTCTATGAACTTAATCACAGCATTGCTTGAAATTTCACACAGCTAACTAGTAAAAATAACATAGGTCACAATCAAATAAGCTATCATCATTACAGCTGGTGGCATCGAATAAGCCCATGTAGATTTGGCTTTTCGATAGAACAAAGTCATCAATATTAACAAGGACATAACTAGACCACCAAATGCCGTCACTGCCTGAACTGGATCAATTGCCGACAGTATACTCCCTGGCCGATAGAGGCTATCTGAGAAGGTAATAATGAGCATGTTGAATATATTACTACCCAATACAGCTCCAATCGCTAAGTTAACATTCGATAATCGTAATGCTGCATAAACACTCACTACCTCTGGCAGGGACGTCGTAGCCGCAATCAGAAAGCTACCGACAAACGTTGACCCTAATCCAGTTATGACTGCAATTTGGTCCCCAAGGATTGATAGGGAGCTACCAGCTAAAAGTATTATAAAAGCAAATCCCACAAAACCCATGACTGCTTGTTTAACTGTAGTGGTATTAATCTCTACTGCCTTTTCAACATTCAATTCCATCGACGTTTTTTCTATCGTCTCTTTTAAAATCGAGCCCCTAACCTTTCTATTAATCGCCGAAATCAACCACATACCAACTATGTATATAACTATTAACAAATAGCTCGTAAGTCCAATTCCAAATATCTCGTAGCTCGTCCCAGACATAATACCTATTATCACTGTCACCATCATTAGTGTTCCAATTGTAGCTGTAATACGATGTTCTGAAGAAGCAAATAAAAACATCTTCTTTCTGCGAAACCATATATCTAACACCGCTATAATCAGGACATTAAAGATGTTACTTCCTAGGACATTACCTATTGCAATGTCTGGATTGTTAATGGCTATTGCCGATGCTGAAGTGGTAATCTCAGGCAATGAAGTTGCCCCAGCTAACAAAACCGTACCTATCATCAGACCACCAAACGATGTCTTCTCGCTTATGACATCAGCATACTTGGAGACTTTAACAGCCGCTACGATTGTAACAATCGATGCAATAAAAAATAGCACAAAAATCATTGATAGTCCCCCACTGAAATTATAAAAGTAACATTTGCTATGTTTAATATTTAAATTAAATCTATTTAAAAACTTAAATCTTTAATTGATTTCTACTATTAAAAAACGTTTTGTAGCCTAACTGCACAAACATAATAACTGACAAAGCTACGCTGCCGACTATACCTAACATTATAGCGATTTGGTATTCCACTGCAACTATTGGTGAAATGCCAGATAATATTTGCCCCGTCATCATCCCAGGTAAAAACACAATCCCCATACCTACCATTGAGTTAATTGTCGGTAATATCGCTGCATCAAAGGCTGAGTTAACTATCGTTTTTGAGGCCTCCTTCGGTGTTGCACCAAGCATTAATGACGACTCTACTACTGCCCTTTGTTCATAAAATCCGTCTGTTAGCCTGGCAACCCCTAAGCTTATTCCAGTCATTGAATTGCCTATAATCATACCTGCTATCGGAATAAAATATCTAGGGTCATACCATGGCGAGAACTGAATTACTACAAAGTTAAAATATAAAATACTCAACAGTGTACCCGAAACTAATGATACAGCTACGACAATTTTAGTATGGTACAACAACTCTGTTTTAACCCTTTTAAATACATTATGTACTGAAAAAATTAGCATACTGATTAAAAAGACTACGGTAAACCACGGATTATTTATATCAAACATATAGCTTAAAAGATAAGCTACAATTATAAGCTGTAACGTCATACGAATAGTGGCTAAAAGTATCTCTGTTTCCCTTTTGATTCCCTTGATTTTGACTATCACAATCAAAATGACAACAAACACATACGCTGCTGCCATCTGCCATAATTGCAGCTCAATAATGTCGTTCATTAGTCGCCACCTCGCTTTTTAACTTCAATAATGTGTTCAGCAAAAGAGCTTGTTAGCTTTTTTGAATGTGTCACCATAACAAGCGTCTTTCCTCTTTGCTTTACTTTATTTACCAAGCAACCAATAATGAACTCTTCAGTCCCTTCATCTAAAGCGGACGACGGTTCGTCCAACAGATATACCTCTGGATCCATAAGCATTACTCTTGCTATGGCGACACGCTGCTTCTCGCCACCAGATAGGTTTGCAGCATCTTCATCTAGCTGTTTTTTTACATTAACATCGCGCAATGCTTGCAGTAATAACTCTTCATTGGGTATTTGTAACTCTGAAAACTGCAGGCCAATTAACAAGTTCTCCCGAACTGTCCCCTTATAGATAACCGGTGATTGCTGCAGCATCACTACTTGTCTGCGGAGTGCGATAGTGTCTATATCTTCAATTGACTTTCCCTTAAACAATATTCGCCCTTGGTCCGCGCTAATAATTTGATTAAGAAGTTTCAGCAGGGTGGATTTACCGCTACCACTTTCACCGATAATGCACGTAACTTTGGCCGCTGGTATTTCCATGCTCTCTATATCTAATATGCTCTTAAACTTAACACCTTTTAGACTAAAGATATTGTCCATTTTTGTCTCCTCAGTTATCTCTATCTTTTTAACTCATTATAACGTAGAGTTTCTCAGAAGCATATTCTTGATGAGCGAAACTTAGAGCATTAAAGAAACTGCGTTTAAAAAGCTGTAAATTGTAAAATTAAATTTGCCTTTAGCTTGTGACTCGCGTATATTTAACTTTGTAAAATAAATTAGGAGGTTTGTATACATATGAATCCACAAGTTAAATTTAAAATCAAAAATTTTGGCGAAATTACAGCAGAATTATATCCCGATGTTGCTCCCGATTCAGTCAACAACTTTTTGTCACTTGCATCTGATGGTTTTTATGATGGTCTTACTTTCCACCGTGTCATAAAAGGCTTTATGATACAGGGCGGATGTCCTCAAGGAAGTGGAATGGGGGATCCTGGTTACTCTATTAAGGGCGAGTTTAGTGGAAACGGTTTTGACAATAACTTAAAGCACACCGCTGGTGTACTCTCTATGGCGAGGTCTCAGCATCCTAACTCGGCTGGTAGCCAGTTTTTCCTAATGCACAAAGATAGCCCTCATCTAGATGGGAGCTATGCTGCTTTTGGTAAGGTTATAGAAAATCAAGATGTAGTCAATAAAATAGCAGAAACTAAAACTGGTTTTGGAGATAAACCTAAAGATGATGTTGTTATTGAGTCTGTTGAAGTTATTTTGAACGACTATGAAATTGGTGAATTTAAAAAGTATTAATTCTAAATAAGAGTCAGCTCTTCAATCTGACTCTTATTTTTATGCCATAACTTATCAATACAGACATATTGATGGTTAGTTGTCACTTATCTTAACATCAATACCTATAACTCCAATTATTTTTTTATTATCGGCCAGAATAGGCATTGATATCGTAATGCACGGACGATATGAAATGGCGGATACATATATCGGCGAAACATACACCTCACCCTTTCTCGCCTCTTTAAACCAGTCACGATCGCTTGCGTTGGCAATCCCTGCTGGTGGTAGCGATATAACAAATTCTCCATTTAACTTATTCGTCCACGCCGCCTCTAAATCTTTTTCTCGCTTAATTAAACCTTCGAGCTGTTGCATATGTTCATCGGCATTCATTGTAAGAATCATTGAACTTTTTGCAGTATCTTGAATTACTTTACACAGTTTTTGTATCTTATAATCTACCTCTTGCTTTTTAGCGTCCGTCATGTCTAGTAAAGTGATTTTGCTTGTTGTATTTACTAATTGGTTTGCAACTTCACTTAAAATATCACCCATATCCTGTGTTTCAACAAGATGCTTTTCTTGCTCTATTAAAGCATCGGTAACTCCTTCAACCTGATTGCTAGTTTCTACGCACATGCTCACCATATCTTCTAAGAATTGACTAATTTTTTGGTTTGCTTCATATTGTAGCTGTCTTGCCTCACTTGCTTCAGACAGCTTCTTTTCCATAGACGCACTAGCCTTCAGAATGGTAGCCAAATTTTCTTCAGCTGTAGCTGTTGCCATGGTTCCAATCTCTACAGCTTTTGCACCATGCTCTGATGCCTTTGCCGCCTCACTAACTCCAGTATTTATCTGAACCAACAAACTATTCGCCGAATTGGCTGCTGCCGCGCTATCACTTGAAAGCTTCTGGATTTCTTGCGCTACAACCGCAAAGCCCCTACCATGCTCACCAGCTCTCGCCGCCTCAATCGAAGCGTTCAAAGCTAAAAGGTTAGTCTGTACAGACACCCCTTGAATTGCCGCCAGGAAGCTATCAATTTCCTTTGTCATCTGTGTTAGATGGCGTATTCGTTCCTGTATTTCCTGTGACGATTCTTCTATGTCTTCCATAGCACTTGTAGCCTCCGCAACCGCAGTGCTACCATGTTTAGCATATGTGCTTGTATCTATACTATCCTGATATATATCTGTTGCTATTGATGTAATCCTTTCTGACGCAGCACTTACTTCGGAGGACTGTTCATTGGCTTGTTCTATGGCTGCAACTATATCCTGGGTCATCTTTTTTGTATGTTCTGCCTTGCTGTTAATGTCTTTAGATAAATCACTGGAATTAACAATAGCGTTATTCACCTGCTGAACAGCTGCAACTACCTTACTAGAGGATACCTGCGTTTCCTTTGTGAACTGTCTTACTGTTTCAGAAAGTTCAGCAATATATGACGCTAATTCACGGATTTCCCTTGGATATTCTTCTGGCTTTAATATCTCAGACATATTACCAGATGCGTAATCAGCCACTTTTTCCGTTAACTTTTTTATACCTTCCTTATTAGACCACCACATTGCATCTCCCCCTCAAGCTCTATAGTAAATGCCATAAAGTTAACATATCAAACAATTGCAATTACACTTCACCGTCAATTATATTACATCCTGCGTTAGCTTTTATAACATTATACTACGCTCTTTTTTTTTTGTAAATGCATTTTTAAAAACAAACAAAAAACCCATTGCGTTTTCGCAACAGGTTCATAGATAGCACATTATACTTTTATCAAATCTAGCATCTGTGAGAGCTGCTTCAGATTTCGAGCGTCCCGTAACCCTAACTGGAAGAGTTTCTGAACTATAGCAGTAGCTTTCCCTTCGGTATAGTCACGTTCTCGTATTTTCTCTCCACTTATAATGACTACCGGCTTACCTTGTCGTAAGTATTCTTCAAGAAGTGAAAGATTCGCTAGGTTTCCTAAGCCGATTGGAGTGTCTGAAATAACCAAAACATCCGCTAGCTCGAGCATTTTTCTTTGTTCAGTAATCGCATTTTCTGAAATCGGTGCAAATGGTTCTTCTTCAATAACTGGAATTCCTAGGCTATTAGCAACCTGCCAGTCAGTATCTCCAATATTTAGGATTCCTGAAGACACTTGATATCCCGAACTCACTAATAACTCCATAAGTGCAGCGCCTTTTCCACCACCAGCTATGATATGCAGCTTCTTGCCATTGCCTGTTCTATTTATCTTAGCGGTGTTAATCATGATAACCTGCGGAATTCCCGTTACCGGGTGATTCATAATCACAGGATTACAATCGTAAACCTCTCCAATATTTTTCTTCGTCAACACTTCTTGTGGCGTACCAAAAGCATAAATTTTGCCCTGATAGAGTAATGCTAGGCGGTCACAGTGGGAGGCCGCCAGATTTAAATCATGTAGGACGCATACACTGGTCAGGTTTTCATCTTCATTTCGCTGTCGAATAAGATTTAGCACTTCTACCTGATGGTGAATGTCAAGGTTCGATATTGGTTCATCGAGCAATATAATCTTCGGCTCTTGTGTTAGCGCCCGTGCTAAAATCACCCTTTGTCGTTCGCCACCACTTAACGCTTGGACATTCCGATCCCGTAAATGCCACGTATTCGTTGCTTTCATTGCACGCTCAGCTATCTGGTAGTCGTGTTCTCCTTCATTTTCGAAAAAAGAAAGATGCGGGTGTCTCCCCATCAACACTACTTCCATTACCGTAAATGCAAATGGCATTACACTTTCCTGTGGTACAACGGCTAGCTTTCGTGCCAATTCCTTTGTATTCCATTGCTCTAAATCCTTCGAATCTATATATATGTGCCCCTGTTCAAGCTTCAATTGGGCAAGAATAGATTTTAACAATGTAGATTTCCCTGAGCCGTTCGGTCCAATGATACCAAGAATCTCGCCTGGCTTAATATCTAATGTTAGGCCATCCAATATAGGCTCTGCATCATAGGTACAGGTTATATTGTTGATTTGTATCTCTACACTCATTAAACCCACCTCATGTCTATACTCGTATCATTACACACTCAATCCTTGCTTCCAAAATTATTGTAGCCACTTCTATAAGTGGCGAGAGTGTTCAAATCCTATATTTCTTTCGCTTGCGCAATAAGTATCCAAAGAACGGCGCTCCAACAAAAGCAGTCACAACGCCAACCGGTATTTCTGAAGGAGAAAGCATTGTTCTAGCGATTGTGTCTGCCCATAGCAAGAAAATGCCTCCGACGAATATGCTCATCGGCAACAGTGCTCGATGATCTGGCCCTATTAGCAACCGAACGACGTGCGGTACAACCAGTCCAACAAACCCGATTGTACCAGCAATAGATACTGCTAAAGCTGTTACTAAAGTTGCTAGAACCAATACGAGTAGCTTTATTTTTTCCGTAGCAACCCCTAGGGTTTGTGCTACAGAGTCACCCATCGACATAATATTTAGTGGTCGAGCTAGCATACATAACCCTATAATGATAAAGACGAGGAGTAAAGCAGTCCAGGATAGTCGCTCCCATCCACTCCTACCTAAACTGCCCATCATCCAAAATACAACTTGATGTAAGTTTGAATACATTCTAATTAATAGTAAAGACAACACTGCCGACATAAAAGAACCAACAACTACACCTGCTAGTATCAATGTTGTTACATCAACCCGATTGCCTATTTTCGCTAAGCTATATACCAAGAACATCGCTAGCGCTGCACCGATAAAAGCCGCCATCGGAATCCCAACGACTGCACTGCCCACAATTCCCGTGATTGTAATTGAAATTGCTGCGCCTGCAGCTGCTCCAGAAGAAATCCCCAATATATACGGATCTGCTAATGGATTTCTAAGCAGACCTTGAAAACTCGCCCCCGCTACCGCTAAGCTACCCCCAACTAAAATGGCCGTTAGGTTCCGAGGTATACGTACTTGCCAAATAATTGTCTCTGCCATAGACGCCCAATAAGGATCAATGAAATTACGGACAAAAGGAACTTTACTCAACATAATCAACAGCGCAGTCCAGGCATCTATTCCCGCGCTACCAATTGAGGAGGTTACTAGAAATGATATTAAAAGTATTGCCGACAGCAATACATACCATAGCCACCTGTTATTCTTCACGTGCAGCCTCCTCTGTTCAAATTTCACTTAATAGCTCGATGGTTTAGTTAAATAACTGTGGATATAAGAACTCTGCTATTTCTTCAATACCTTGCGCAGCACGCTGGGTAGGGCGCACTAAAATATTCGGATCGATGTTATCGGTAACGCGATCTTCTACTACTGCCGTTACTTGACTATAACCACTACGCTTTGCTACATCGGCAGCAGTACTAGCTGGATGTGTTATAATAATTGCGTCAGGATTATCAGCAAGTACGGATTCCATACTGTATTCTACCCACGGACTTTCTACCGTAACAGCATTCACTCCACCTGCAATTATTAGTAACTCATGCTGCAAAGATCCTACGCTAGCAGAATATAGCGGCTCGTAACCAATCTCTAAAAATACACGCAAACGGTCTTCATCATTTATTGTCGCTATCTTTTCTTCTACAGTAGCAATTTGATTTTGCATATTCTCAATAATCTCTTCTGCCATAGCTTCTGTTCCAGTTACAATACCTACTTCTCGATATATCTCATAAATACCTTCTATAGATTGAGCTTCTACCGCTAGCACGTTAATACCTAAAGCCTCTATCTCATCTAAAGTCTGAAAATTAGCTGATGGCATTCCTACTACTAAGTCTGGCTCTAATGCCAGTAAGCTTTCCATATTAATAATCCAGTCACCTACGATTGCCTTCGATGCTGCTACGACTGGATAATCACAGTTTAATGTAACTCCAACGATTCTATCCTCTAAACCTAAATCGAATAACACCTCTGTCATTCCAGGTACTATTGATACAATACGTTGTGGCAAATCACGATCTTCTGCTACTTGGTCTTGCCCATTTTCCTGTATATCTATTGGCTTAGGTTGTTCTGTATGTTCAGACTGTGTTGATTGACCGCAGCCAATTACGGCTACTGCAAATAACAAGCTAATAATAATCAATGATGCCAATTTATGTTTTTTCATTATCCTTTAACCCCTTTTTATTTTTAACAAAATTAAAAATTCTACCCTAAGGTAGAATTCACTAAACAAGAGATTTTAGCAAATCTCCCAACCTCGGGGAGTTTGTTACTAACTACAGGCAGGTTCCTGGCTTCCAGTGCTTACTGACCTTTACTAAATACAAATTGGTAAGTTGATACTGGTTACAGTGGCGAGACCGCTTAGGCTTAACCTAATTCCCTTTTAACCCTTCTGGGCACCTATCGTTTATATAAGTTTGTACTCTAATTTTACTATGTTGATATTGATACAGCAAATTAAAATTTTATAAACAGACTCTAAATATCTATCACGACACCAACCTCTTGTATTTCAAACGAATCACGCTTACTAGAAATCATTGTGATTGACCCAGGTTTGATAGTGGTATCCCACAGATCGTATCTATTATCAAAATGATTTAAGAGAGCTTTAATTGTCCCCCCGTGGGTAACTACAATTATTGTCCCATCGATCTTGTTGTCGGTAGCAAGATTCTTCAGTAACTCCAATGACCTTTGTGTCATATCGGCAATCGATTCACCACCAGGTATTTTAACCATTTGCGTATCATTATACCAGCAATCAAATTGCTCACGGTAGTTTTCATAGACTTCTGTAAATGTCAGACCCTCCCATAGACCAAAGGATAGCTCACGAATTCTATCATCTTGAAAAATATTGTTGTTTGAAATTCCAAGCATCCTCCGAATAACATCTCCAGTCTCAATAGCACGAGCTAAATCACTTGTGTATATTGCTAAAACTTCTGTTTGCTGTCCCCGCTGCCAGTTGAGCATCCAACTGCCGACCATCCGTGCTTGCTCTCGACCTTTATCATTGAGCGCTATATCGCTATGACCTTGATATTTTCCTAATCTATTCCACTCAGTTTCCCCGTGTCTTACTAAGATTAATTGCATGCCATCAGCACTTCCTTTATTGCTTGCAATAAGCGTTCATTTTCAGCGCGGGTCCGTACTGCTATTCTAAAGTGATATGGTGTTAGATTTGTAAATGAATCACAGGTGCGGATAAGAATTCCCTGTTTTTCTAGCTGTTCATAAAGATTTTTTGCTGTTATTTTCCTTGATTTAATGCTTAATAATAGAAAATTCACGTCACTTGGCAGCACATCCAGTAATCCTATAGAACTTAGCTCGTTATATAAAAACTCACGCTCTTCGGCCACAGTGACCTTCGTTTGTTGTATATAGTCTAAGTCTAATAAAGCCGCTTCTGCTGCTACGAGGGCGAATAAATTGGTGTTCCACGGTGGTAATAGCGCTTGTATTTTCTTTATTGTTTGTTTTGAGGATACAGCGTAGCCGATTCTAAGTGCTGGAATCGCAAAAAACTTAGTCAAAGAACCCAAAACTATCAAATTATGATATTCATCTACATATGAGCGTAGCGATACATGCTTATCATCTGCAATAAAATCAATAAACGCTTCATCTACTATTACTGTTACATTCTTTTCCTTAGCAACATTGATGATTTCTAGTAATTCATCTCGCTCGAATACTTTGCCCGTAGGATTGTTTGGGTTACCTAGAAATAATAAATCCTCGAATTGCAATTCTTGCAAAATTTCCTCTATTGGTAATGAAAAATGATTCGCTATGTCTAATGGTATGGCCTTTATGTTGGCATCTAAAATCCCTTGTCCATACTCAGCAAATGTTGGTGCAAGCACAATTACTCGTTTTTTGTAAAATAGTCTCCCAAGTAAATATATCAATTCTGCTCCACCATTACCAAGTGATAGATTTTCGATGGGAATTGACAAGTGTTTTGCTAGTATCGTACGACACGACATAGCATCAGGCTCTGGATAGTTATGAATAGCCTTTATTGACTGGTTGATAGCATCTATTGACTGAACAGATGGACCTAAAGGATTTATATTTGCGCTAAAATCAATAATTTCTTCTAAGGGAGTTCCCCATTTCCGCGCCGCGGCCCAAACATTTCCGCCATGGAATGGCTTCGATTTCTGATTTATTGCTGGCACTAACGAACACCCCCAGATATCATCTTAGTAGTATATACTCGCCAATTAGCGTTTTTCTTTCGAATATATTCCGCTATTTCCTGCTCACAATGAACTCCTTGCTCAAAAAATATGCCCATAACTGTGCCGCTGTGAGCTACGTTCACACCTAGCGCATTCCAGTACTTACCGATGTCAACTATTTGCTGTAGCTGTGGTTTTGGCAGAATCTCCTGATTGGCCCAGGCGCTTATTGTTGCACCTGCACCTAATTTTTCGGAATCTTTTTCTATCACGCCTTCTTTTATTAGCTTAAGTGCCTTTTTTACTTGAGTTTCTTTTTTATCATTTAGCTGTTTAAGCTTTCTTCTATTATTAAAGGCAATCGTATCAACAGTGCCCCCAGGGTCTATTATGACAATGCTAATATTGAGTGCTTCTCCAAGCTTCTCCGTCCAGCGTCCTGTTATGTGGTCAAAAATAGTAATACCAGGGTACATTATGCCATCGCTTGGCTCAATCGAGATTGCCACATTTGCAAGTTCATCAGCCGTAGGATCCACGCCAAAAAATCGACGGGTTGCAGTGTAAGCCGCAACTATATCTGCCGTGCTACTAGCCATACCTTTGCCTGTTGGTAAATCAGAGCTGTGTATGTATTGCAAAGTCTGATTATTTGCTTGTTGATTCGAATTTGATTGTTGGTTCAAATTTGCATATTCGTTTGAACTTGCGATTGAGATTGCCCTTTGGACTTTTGCCAACGAAGCACTCTCACCATCTTCTGTTCTTTCTTTAATTGCTTTAAATCCTTTATCTGATATATCATCTGACTGAAATACAGAAACCTTTGACCACATATCAATTGGACATGTCACTAGAAAATCAATTCCATCAATTCGCCCCTGCACTAGCTCTCCACAAGTCCCTGGAGCCGCTGCCGTACCTATTTTAATTTTATCCATAGAAGCCTTTCAGTCCCATCACGGCAAAAATTATTAATAATGTTTCTGACACTTCACAGGTTGCTCCGTAGGTGTCACCTGTATGGCCGCCTAATTTCCCTGCTATCCAATGTACGAATAGCGCTGCTGCCGTCGCAGCAAGTAATATTATAAGCATACCAAATAACGACGCAACAGGAGAAGCTAATACACTTACTGCTACTACCGTAATCATCGCTACTATCACTATATTGGTTGTAACATAGGAGCCATAACTCTTACCTAAACCAGAACCTGAGCGTGCGTATGGGTAATACTTAATAGCATATACAATCATCGCTCTCCCGAGCACTGGGGCCAACAACAATGCCCACATCTTAATGTTCACTGGCAAAGATGCTAGAAAAGCAAATTTCAAAAGTACATTCGCGACGAACACTAAAACGCCCATAGCACCCACGCGACTGTCACGCATGATTTCTAATACTTTTGAGCGCTCCTTGCCACTGAACACCCCGTCAGCAGTATCCATTAGACCATCAGCGTGCAATCCACCATGAAGAATCAGCCATAATACGATTATCAGGGCATCTCCGCCTAGACCTAGGCCTAAGGCATTCGCCAAATAGGCAGTAGCCGCTAAAATTAACCCGATTAATATCCCAACAATCGGATAGTACCGTAGTGATTCTGCCATTTCCCGTTCTGTGGCTATATGATTACTGCGGGCTGGAATAATCGTTAGAAAACTAACTGCTAACAAAAATAGCCGTATCTGATACTGTATTGCTCCCACTTCTCTACCACCTCTAATCAATACTCAATACCTCTACGTGCTTCCACTCCAATTTGGTACGGATGTTTAATCATTTTCACTTCTGACACTAAGTGCGCTACCTCAATAAGTTCTTGCGGTGCATTTCTACCCGTCATTACGACTTCTATGTCTTCCGGAATGCCTTTCAACCAAGTAACTACCTCTTCCGCAGTCACAAGATCATACTTAAATGCATTAAGAAGTTCGTCAAGGATTACAAGCCCATATTCTTTGCTGGCGACTGTATCTTTTGCAAGTTTCCATGCCATTTGCACCTTCTGTCTGTCTATATCCGTAATATTCTTAAGCCCAATCCAACACTGACCGCATTTCTGGCAATTCATAAACCCCGATTTAATAACAGCGGCATGTGGGCATGTTCTACCAAATTGATAAACTTCAATACCGAGCTTTTCAGCTGAGCTGAGCTCACCAGTATAGGTGCTTCCCTTCATAAACTGAATAATACGCACTTTGACTTTATGACCCGCTGCGCGCATAGCAAGACCGAGTGATGCTGTCGTTTTACCTTTGCCGTCACCTGTATATATTTGAATCATCTTCAACCATCCTCCGATATGTTTTACATTAGAGCAAACTTCCTAGTGCAATTGCGCCTACTATAGAGCTTAATAAAAACAAGCATGAGACAGCTACCATAATGTATAAACTTTGTTGAATGTGCTTTGCTTCTATCGATGTAATTGGTTTACCCATCCTGGCTCTATGTGATGGGACTCCTTCGTAATAATTCGTTCCACCTAGTTGGATTTGCAATGCCCCCGCCACAGCAGCTTCTGGTATCCCGCTGTTAGGGCTTGGATGCTTAGCTGCATCATTCATTATTGCATGCCAAACGCCCTTTATCCTTCCTGGTACCAATGGAGCAATAACAAGGTAGAACAGACCTGTTAATCTGGCTGGAATAAAGTTAGCAATATCATCCAACTTAGCACCTGCCCAACCAAAGTGTTGATACCGTTCGTTTTTATAGCCAATCATTGAATCCAAGGTATTCACTGCTTTGTATGCCATAGCTAGTGCAGGCCCACCAAGCATTCCATAAAAAATCGGTGCAGTAACACCGTCAACGGTATTCTCTGATACCGTTTCTATGACGCCGCGACTAATCTCGTGTTCATCCAAAGAGTCGGTATCTCTGCCAACAATCATCGCCAATGCTAATCTAGCTGCTTTGAGATCACCACGAAGTAGTGGTTTTGTCACGTCAAGAGCATGTCTGTATAGACTGTTGAGAGCTATCGTTTGACTCATAATTAAGACACTGATAAACCACCCTAAATATGTGTGCACCCGAAACGCCGCTGCTATCACTCCTAATACTAGTGCATAAGTTCCAATAACGATAATAATAACAACAATAGTACCTGCTAGTTTAAGCTGTTTATCGGATTTTGCCCATGCCCTTGCTATCCTTTCCAAGAGGGAAATACTTTTACCAATATAAATAACAGGGTGCGGAAGTCTCTTCGGGTCACCAATTAAAGCATCAACGAGGAATGCTACTATTAAAATAACCGCCAGTTCCATAATCATGCACCCTTAGTCTTTTTCGTTAAGCCAATAATCTCATACAATCGTTCCATATCCAATGACTCTCTTACGGCATCTGCTAGACGGTTATAGTTTTGCTCCTTCTGATAAACCCCTAGCTGCTGCTCTTCTATCGGCGAAAGGCCTTTCTCTGCACGCAAGTCATTAATAAAGGCTTTTAGTATAGTGATATTATCAAAAAAACCGTGTACATGGGTTCCAAAGATCTTACCATTTTCAGAATAAGCGCCATCGACTACGTCTGTTTCTTGACCTGAACGGGCTTTTATCTCCAGCAATGGTGCTGCTCCAGCATCCAATTTGGATTGTCCCATATGTATTTCATAACCGCGTACTGTCTGACCGCTTACATCTTTCCAAAATCCTGTGGTTGCCATGAGTTTTGCTTCTACTTGGAAGGTGCTTTTTGTCGCACTATAGGTCGTACTTATCGGTAGCAGTCCTAGCCCCTGTTGATTACCAACATCGGCCTCTGTGCCAGTTGGATCTAACAGCTCCTTGCCAAGCATCTGATAGCCTCCACAAATCCCTACTATCCTTGCCCCTTTTGCAGCTAATTCAATAATTTCTTTGTCATATCTCTGTTCTTTCAAATAAAGTAAATCTAGAATTGAGTTTTTTGTACCTGGTATTATAACGACATCAACATCACCTATACACTCGCCTTTATTAACAAAGCGCAGTTCTGTGTCAGGCAACCGCATAAACGGCATCATATCTGTAAAATTTGAAATTCGTGGCAGCTGAGTTACAGCAATCTTTATAACATTTTCACTCGTTTGTTTGGCTTTGTTGCCGGCACGGTTAGCTTTGTTACTCGCTTGTAATTGCTTTATCTCTGATAACCATACGGAATCCTCTTCCTCGATTCCATGGTCATGCAAGTAAGGTATTACGCCTAGAACGGGAATGCCAGTCTTTTGTTCAAGAAAGTCTAATCCTGGCTTTAACAAGTCAATATCCCCTCGGAACTTATTGATGATAAAACCCTTTACCCGTAATCGTTCTTCTGGTTCTAATAGCTCAAGGGTTCCGACCAATGAAGCAAATACACCACCTCGGTCAATATCAGCAATTAATAGCACAGGGGAATCAGCGAGTTCTGCAGTCTTCATATTGACAATGTCGCGACTTTTTAAATTCACCTCTGCAGGACTTCCTGCTCCTTCAATTACTAGAACCTCATATTGTTGTTTAAGCTTATTGATACACTCAAGTACTAAACCATGGGCACCAGGTAGAAATTTGCTCCGATAATCCTTAGCTGACATATCTGCATAGGGCTTCCCCATCACAACAATTTGTGCATGCATATCCTGCTTCGGTTTAATCAGTACAGGATTCATTTCTACTGTTGGTTTTACACACGCTGCTTCCGCCTGTACTGCCTGTGCCCTGCCGATTTCTCCACCATCAGGGGTTACAGCCGAATTCAACGCCATATTCTGCGCTTTAAACGGTGCCGTTTGAAATCCATCTTGATAAAAAATTCTACATAAGGCCGCCGCCAAGACACTTTTTCCCACATTGGAGGATGTCCCCTGTAGCATAATAGGTTTTCCTGTCATTCTAGAATCGCCTCCACACTGCTATTTGAACAAAGCCATTACAAATACTTTTAATCAACTATAAGCTATTATTTAATCTGCACTGGAATGCCACAAACAACGAGATGTACTTCGTCTGCTTGCTTTGCAAGCTTTTGGTTAGCTAGACCATTCAAGTCACGAAAAACCCTCGCCTCCTTATGTTCTGGGACAACATCCATACCCACTTCATCAGCTACAAGTATAATCGTCCCTGAAGCATTTGCACACCCATCTATAAAACGCTCGATTTCATTAATGCATCGTTGTTCAATTCCTTCATCCCAGTGAAATACTCCAGTCACAAGCTCTGGCTGGAGCTCTGACTGATACATCAGATTGGCTACCCAGGTGCCTACGCCATCGATTAGATACAATGGAGTGCCTTCGCTTTGAATCCTATGCTTTGGAGCACCTTCGCCTTGAAGTACTTCTGAGATAAAAATGGGTTCTTCAATTGTAATCCAATGCTTTGGCCTTCTGACCGTGTGTTGTTTCACTCGCTTCGCAAACTCTTCATCAAAGATTTTGCCCGTAGCAATATAATAAACGGTTGTATTTTCAGATGTATTTTCATTAGCTTTCTCGTAATCAAAGGCTAACTTCTCAGCAAATGAGCTTTTACCGCTTCGACTTCCTCCGACAACCATAACCAATTTCGCCATTACGTAGTCTCCTTGGATAACATTAATCACCACAATATTCTTTTTCGATTTTAATTCCCTTGGTAATATAAGAGTGCATTTACAACACTGACTGCGCTTGGGCTTCCACCGCGTGTGCCACGCACCGTTACATAGGGCACGAGGTTTTTTTCTATCATTAGCTCCTTGGATTCCATGGCCCCAACAAACCCGACAGGTGTACCAACGATTAATGCTGGTTTTGCTATGCCCTTCTCAATTAAATCAAGCACTTCAAATAGAGCTGTCGGAGCATTACCAATTGCAACAACCGAGCCATCGAGCTGACTGCCCCACAGTCGCATAGCTGCCGCTGCCCTAGTAATCCCTAACTCTTGGGCCGCTTTGGCAATATCTTCATCGGCAATTTTGCAATAGGCATCGCCTCCATACCCTTGCAATTTTTTGCGATTGACTCCTGCAAGTAGCATATTTACGTCTGTATAGACATTGCAGCCTCCACGCAGGGCTTCAATTCCTGCTCGACTTGCTTCTTTATGGATGCATATACTGTCAAGTATGTCTGGATCACCTGTTGTGTGGATGATGCGCTTAATAATATCTTTTTCCACGGGAGCAAAACTCTTCCCTTGAAGATACTCATCTATAATGGACATGCTCTTACGTTCAATTTCTTGCGGATTCCAGATGATTTGTAAGTTTTCGCCGATACTCATAGTGCTTGTGCCTCTTTGATTCGATCTTCAACGATGTCTAATATGCCTGGATGTGGACCAAAATGCTTTGCCAGCACAAAGACAACATCTGGATGCGTAGTCTTTAGCATCATTAAACGACTTGGAATATCACGTTTTATATGATTACCTGTAACAAGGAACATCGGCATAACAATAATTTTTTCTACACCCTTCTTAATTAAACGCTTTGCTGCATCTCCAATATTCGGCTCACCAAAGGATAGAAAGCCTACTTCATACAGACCTTCAGGGTTTCGCTCCTGAATATTTTTCGCCATTTGATGAATTTCTTGATTTGCCTCTTCTCTACGACTTCCGTGTCCTAACAAAATTATGCCTTCTTTCATATTAAAAACCTCCATTTTTTCATGTAATTGGCTGACAGCGCTCTTGGTGAGCACTGCTTTGATTGCTCTGCTCGATTCCTACTCCTGTGACCTTTTCTATTAATTGTTCGATAGTATCTGCTATCTCTGGATATAAGAGCTCTGGTCTACGAATTACTAAGCTTGTTATATCGAGCTCGGATGCCGATTTGATTTTCTCGTGAAAACCTCCACTATGACCACTTTCTTTTGTCAGCATGACATCAATATTGTATTGTCTAAACAAAGCCGTGTTCAGCATTTCCGTAAATGGTCCCTTCATTGCAACTATGTTTGCTAGGTCTACCCCTATCTGCTCACATAATTGTATCGATTCTGTACAAGGCAGGACACGAACAATTAGCTCAGCTCCTACCCTTTTCATCATTGGTACTAATACTGGTAGGCTTTTACTACCTAAGGTACTAAACACTCTTTGATTAGGTTTAATCAGAGTCTCTACCTCTTCAAGATTTTGTACATGTTTTACCAGAGGATGCTCATGCACATCGCCGGCCTGTCTTTCATAACGGATATACGGGATTTGCAAAGCTGCAGCTACTTTCATTGCTAACTTGCTAATCTCGATGGCATAAGGATGTGTAGCATCAACCAGGCATTGGACTTGATTATCCAAAAGCGCTGTTGTCAATGTATGTTCATCAAATCTACCTTGATTGATATATGTGACACCTTGCCGAGTTAGGAGGTTCGAACCAAATGCCGTGACTACGGATGCACCGACTCGATGCCCCGCATTTTGCAATGCACTAATCGCTGCCCTACTCTCTGTCGTACCCGCTAAGACAAATATCATAATTGATATCCCCTTGGCGTTACCATTTTCCCGTTAATAATCTTCGTTTGCGAGTTTCCAATAACTACAGTTGTCAGCATGTCAATTGGATGATTCAGCATTTCCTTCAGGTTTGTAATAATTACTTCCTCTTCTCCACGTTTTGCATTGCGGACAATGCCAACAGGCGTCATCGGGTCTTTATGCCATAGGAAAATTTCCCGCGCTGTATTAATGTGATTGGGTCGGCCGTGGCTCTTAGGGTTGTAAAGAACGACAATAAAGTCCCCTAGCCCTGCTGCTTCGATGCGTGTCATGATTTTCGTCCATGGTGTTAACAGATCACTTAAGCTAATGACAGCAAAGTCGTGCATAAGTGGTGCTCCTAGCGCCGCAGCAGCAGCTGTAGCGGCTGTAATCCCTGGTATGACTTCTACTTCAATATTTTTGTCATTATACTGCTCCTCTACGAGCTCCAAAACAATTCCCGCCATGCCGTACACGCCTGGGTCGCCACTGCTAACGACAGCTACGCACTTCCCTTCGCTGGCTAAGTCGGCTGCTGCCTTGGCACGGTCTATTTCCTTGCGCATGCCTGAGCTTATAACTTCTTTATTTACCAATAAATC
The DNA here is from genome assembly GCF_001730225.1 of Desulfuribacillus alkaliarsenatis. Classification (NCBI taxonomy): domain Bacteria; kingdom Bacillati; phylum Bacillota; class Desulfuribacillia; order Desulfuribacillales; family Desulfuribacillaceae; genus Desulfuribacillus; species Desulfuribacillus alkaliarsenatis. Next base: position 93,483 of record NZ_MIJE01000002.1, read on the forward strand.
TTCGATTAAATTCAAATACGTTTTATAGCCGACAATTACATCTGCCGTTTCAATTGCCGTTATGGCTGCTGGCGCACTGTAGCTTCGGTCACCAGGTCCCAGTCCCACCACCAGGATTTTTCCATGGCAATGCTGATTGTCACGCTGTTGATTATTTGTTTCGGTATGATTGTTATTCCATACTTGGCTGCAATCTTTGCTGCTGGTTCGCATACTCCACCAACTCCTATGCTTTTTCTCACCCATTCGGATGGAATATAATTTTCTTCTAATCTACTTATTTCGTCTTTTGGCACTTCTATAATAGGCAGCTCCATTTTTGCTGCCAGTTCCTTAATTCCAGGTTCTGCTGCTTTGAAATCTATGGTAGCTAGTGCCTTCAAGCTGTTTCTATGAATGTCGTATTGCTCTAGTGCACTTTCCACCGCTGCCTGGAGTTGGGTATACAGCGCCCCTTTACGGCATCCAATGCCGATGATTAATGTCTTTGGTATGATTTGAATGCTATTGTGTTGCTGTTTGTGCACAAACGGACTTACGATTACCGTTGGATTATTTGTTGCATCTTTATCCTGGTCGTTATACACAAACCCTTCGGTTATATTGTTTGTAAGCGGAAATGGGCTTGTTATACTTACTGTTTGGTTTTCAACGAGCAAGCGATTAAAGGTTTTCACCTGACTTATAGGTTCTATGACTGCACTCAGTCTTTTTGCTATAATATCGATGGCTGGTTTGTGATTGACATCGGTGGCAGTGGTAATTACAGGCATAGCTCCAATCGCACTTGCAACATCTTCAGCTAGCTGATTGGCGCCACCTACATGTCCTGATAAAAGGCTTATGGCAAATTTACCTGCTTCATCAAGTACAACAATACCTGGGTCTGTATACTTTGACCTTACTAGCGGCGCTAGACTACGAACGACAATCCCCGTGGCCATAATACAAATGACATGAGAATACTGGTGAAATGCCTCCGAAAATACATTTTGCCATTCGTCGTAAAAGCTGACGGTAACCGTAGGTCTTAATACCTCTAAACGATCTTCAATCAAATCCTCTAGTTTTGTATGCAATCGTTTAGGTATATACAAGCTGATTGATTGATATTGACTTGCTTGTATCTTTTGTGTATTTTGCATGTTTTCTGCTAATACTGTTGCCAGCCTTAGACCATTCTCCGTCAAACATAACACCGCTATAGATTGATATTGTATCTGATCTTGCGTAAACTCGTTGCTACTGTCGATATTCATGGGCAAAATCCTTGTCGTATAATTTCGATTTGCCTGTATGATTTAGGAATTCCCCTACTAATATAAGTGCTGTTTTCGTTATACCTGCTTCCCTAGTAAGCTCCCCTATTGTTTCCAATGTGCCCTTTACAATGCGTTCCTCTGGCCATGAGGCTTTTTCTACTACGGCAATTGGCATATCCAGTGGATGCACCTGTGACAATTCCTCTACGACTCTATCAATCATGCCAACAGATAGAAATATTGCCATCGAAGACTTATGAGATGCTAGACTTTTCAAGCTCTCTGAAGCGGGTACAGGTGTCCTTCCTTCTAAGCGTGTTACAATCATCGTCTGTGTTCCATCTGGAATCGTGTATTCTCTACCAAGGCTAGCGGCGGCGGCCAAGAAGGAGCTAACCCCAGGAACTACTTTATAAGGAATATTAAACTCGTTTAGCATATCGATTTGTTCACCGATTGCACCATACAGGCTCGGATCTCCTGTATGTAAGCGCACTACTAGCTTCCCTACCTGGTACCCCTCAACCATCTCTCGAACAATTTCCTCAAGGGCTAAATGCGCACTATTGACAATTTTCGCCCCTTCTTTGGCATGTGATAAAACCTCTGGATTTACTAATGACCCCGCATAGACGACGACATCCGCCTGCTGAAGTAGCTTATACCCTTTTAGCGTAATCAAATCTGGATCGCCCGACCCTGCACCAACAAAATATATCATTGTCTCAACTCCCACTCTTCATAGCTTTCGTTTCTAGTAAACTTATAGTAGCTACCAATTTTACTTTTATAATTTATTTATTTTTTAAAGTCTATTTTTTCTTCTTTATGATTATGGTTGATAGATAATCGAGCTTTCTATCTAGCAGTTCTGTGATGTCTTCAGTATAATAGCTGTCTGCAAAGCCACAGCGACTTGCATAGTAAAAATCTTTCTCCTGACCTAATTCAGCTAAGATGTCTGAGAGCTTCTGTATTTGGTTCCCTGCCTTAAGCAGTACTACATTGTCAAACTGATTTATCGTTTGCTCTAGGCTCTCTTTGTCTTTTAGTGCAGGGATTATCACTACGCTTTCTTCCGATTCAGCTAATGGCACCTGGTATGTAGCTGCCATCAAATTGATAGAGCTAATTCCGGGTACAATTTCAATCAAGGCTTCTGGGGCTAAAGCTTTAATGTGTTTCATTACATAGGTAAATGTTGAATAAAGCGAGGGATCACCTAAAGTAACAAAGGCAGCATCTTTACCCTCTTGTAATATGTTCGCAATCTGCTTAGCTGCTTGTTGCCAGCTTTTTATGAGTTCTGCCTTGTCTGCTGTCATTGGCATATGTAAATCAACCTGCTGCCAATCCTTATCAACGGCTCCTTTGGCAATTTCTAAGGCGATACTGCGCTTTTCCATCTTTGATTTGGGGACAAGCAACACTTCTACTTGTTCTAAAATTCTTTTTGCCTTAAGTGTCAGAAGCTCAGGATCGCCTGGACCAACACCGATTCCGTATAGCTTACCGTTCATTGGCTGCTCCCTCCTTTGTATAGTCTGTTTTTGTATTGTCTGTTTTTGCTGCTGCTATAATAGTTACTGGATTTCTTGCTTGCCACATCTGTGCGTTGCCGCGACTCACTATGTAGGAAATAGCCACTTGTGTAACTTCTATTTCATACCCTAGTTCTTCAAGTATTTTATAGGCGTCTGTCGCCGTATTGAGAGTGACGGAGTTCAGGACGATTCTTCCACCCGTTGTAAGCTTGCTATCACAAACCCGAAGAATTTGTTCGAGATTACCTCCACTCCCTCCGATAAATATGCGGTCAGCAACAGGCAACCCTTCTAGCGCATCTGGCGCAAGCCCTTCAATAACGTCGATTGCTACCTTAAATTTCTTGCTATTTTCCTTCAGCACTTTGATGGCTTCTGGATTTTTCTCAATTGCTATCACTTTGCCATCTGGAACCATCCGCTTGATTTCAATAGCAACAGATCCGCTCCCTGCCCCGATATCGTATACTGTAGCTGCAGGAGTTAGTTGGAGTTTTGCAAGCGATAGAACACGAATTTCGTTCTTCGTCATCGGCACACCTTCGCTGCGAACGAATTGTTCATCGGGAATGCCGAATGCTTCATACACTTTATTATTGAGAGTCATTCCATATCACCATCACACTATTACTATAGTCGTTCTTATCATCGACTAGTGTCCCAATCGTCGTATTTATAATTTGTTCATGGGCATAAGTTAAATCTTTGCCGATTGCTACTCGCCAATCGCACGCTACTATTTCCATCGCCAGCGAATCTAGCAATTTTTTGGCAATAGTTTGAGGTGTCCAGGGAGTCCCTGTAACCATAGCCGTAACCTTTGCCCCCTGTATAATGTCAACTAAGCCCGCTTCCGTTCGTCCATGCATACTGATAATTTGCGCCTCTACCCACGGCCTTTGTAGCCTTGCAAACATCACTTGCACAGAGCTAATACCAGGAATGAAAACAAGTTCTTTTGCTTGAAAATGTTTTGTAAGATAGTTAGCAAAGCTGAAAATCCCTGTATCTCCAGATACCAATACGGTAATATTGTTCAGCTTCTGCAGGTTTTTCATCTGGGTCACTACATTCAATAATTCTTTGTCAACTATAAGCTGTTGCTGCCCTGGGACTGCAAATGCTTCTAGTAATCGCTTCGCGCCCACTACGACATCGGCCTGTTCAATTGCCTGTTTCGCTATTGGTGTTATATACTCCACAGCACCTGGCCCTGTGCCGACTACCTTAATTTTTCTCTGCGATGTAGATTGTTGTTTTTCCATCATAGTCTCCACCCCAGTTCTTTCCCTAAGTCCGCTGCCTCAAGGTCATAGCCTAAAATCTGTCCGTCAAGGGCATACATAACTGTGCCCACACTAATCTGCGGTAACGACTCAGCTTCGTTATGATATCGAACCTCTTCAATAAGGTCGATTACCCTTTGGCTAGCCGCTGTAGCTAATGATGTATAGACCTGCTGCAAGCCATACTGTTCAACTATGTCCTTCCCAGCATCAATTGTGTTGAGTGCCATGATGTCGCGAATTGCCTGTACAGGTGCTTCCATTAGCGCTACATGGGCGGCTAGAGTTTCCCTTCGCCCATCTGCTACTTTACTATGGGTATGAAAAATTCCCGCTGAAACCTTTATCAGCTTGCCGATATGTCCAAATAGGAGAATCCCTCTAATCTGTTCGTGCTTGGCGCATTCCTTAATCATAGCGCCTATGAAATTACTGGTCTGCACAATGGCATCTGAATTTACTCCCAGGCTCAACAGCTTCTTTTCACCCATACCCCCTGGAGTCAGTGCAATAACCGATTGACCCATGGCAATTGCTTGGTGTATTTGCGGGATTAGCGAGTCGAGGTAAGCTTCCTCTGACATCGGCCGCACAATACCGGTCGTTCCAAGTATAGATATGCCTCCGATTATACCTAGCTTTGGATTGAGGGTTTTATTAGCAATCTTGGCTCCTTCTGGTGCAGAAAGTGTTATCGTAGCCCCCATACCGCTTGACAAAAGCTCCTGCGCTTGCTGCATAATCATCTGCCTTGGCACTGGATTTATCGCATATTCTCCGACTGGAACGGACAAGCCAGGCTTTGTTACCTTACCAATGCCTTCTCCACCTGTTATTACAATTTCTTGGTTACCCCCAGTATGTAGTTGAACCTCGGACTGGATGCACATATTGTTAGTAACATCAGGGTCGTCGCCCGCATCCTTGATCACTCCCGCTTTCGCTGTTGTACCTTCGATTTTAGCAAAGGCAACTGGGATTCTTACCTGTTCCCCGTTAGGAAGGGTAATAGTAACCTCAGTAACATCGTTCCCTAGTAGTCTTTCTATGGCAGCACGGGTAGCTGCTGCCGCACAGGTGCCAGTTGTATAGCCTGATCTGAGTTTGGTCTGATTGCCCATTTATTTCATGCCTCCACGTTTATACGCACGACAGGCTACTAGCAATCTAGTCACTGCCTTTGGATTCGAGCGCAGGTGTAAGTGTAAGTATGATGCACAAATATTGCCCTTGCTATAGCCTTCTAATCGTCCAGCGGCACCCTTACCTCCAACCAACGAGAAAGCTGCATGTGCTTTTAAACCTGTGTCTGCATCTAAGCTTCCCTGTTCCGCTTGAACCCGCTTTGTAGGAATTATCTTAGAGTAGTGAAATTCATGTCCTCGGAGCAATTCCCCTGCGCCTGCAATCAAAGAATCTTGCAGAGCCGTTGCCTGCACATAGCCCAAGGCAACCAAACGTTTCGTCATTTCAATTTGAATAGGAACAATCCCTACTCCATTCCAACTGCGGCCCTCACGATCTCTAATCGATTCTGCTAAATACATATATCCACCGCATTCTGCAAATATAGGTATGCCACTATCCGCCATCAACTTGATAGAATCTACCATTGAGCGATTATCTGCCAGTTGTTCAAGAAACATTTCTGGAAAGCCTCCACCTATATATAAGCCATCTACATCTGGTAGCTTTGCATCTCGCAAAGGACTAAAGTAGTGAAGCTCCGCTCCAAGTTCTTCTAAAAAATCGAGACTATCCTGATAGTAGAAGCTAAAGGCTTCATCTTTAGCGACGCCAATTTTTACTTTTTCCAGCTTTTTTGCTTCAATACCGTCAGTACTTCTAATTGTTTCATACTCTTTATGATTATAATTTTGATTATGCTGCGCCTGTCGGCCAACTGCTAGCAGTTCATCAAGATTAATCTCTGCCTCGACCATGTCAGCCATTTTTGAAATCGCAGCTGCTAGTTCTTGATTCTCTTCTGCTGGCAGTAGGCCTAAGTGACGTTCGGGCATACGAATATCATCGTTTTTACTTAGGCAACCTATGACCTTTACTCCTAGTTCTTGTTCAATCTCTTTTTTTATGAATGATTTGTAATAGTCACTACCTGCATTGTTAAGAATAACACCCTTTATCCGCAGTTGTGGCTCGTACTCGCTAAAGCCTTTAATCAATGCTAGACAGCTTCTGCCCATGCCTTTGACGTTAACCACAAGCACGACAGGGATATCTAAAATCATCGCAATATGGGCACTACTCCCTAGCAGACGTTCATGCTTTGCGCCATCAAACAACCCCATTACACCTTCAATTATTGCCACGTCTGCTTGCTGAGTATGCTTCGCATACAAGTCTTTAACCACTTGTTCGCTGCCCATCCAACTATCCAGGTTATGAGAACGCGTGCCCGCCGCATGATAATGCAAACCAGGATCTATATAATCCGGACCAACTTTAAATGGCTGAATTGTTAATCCACGCCTTTTAAGTGCAGCCATAATTCCTAATGTCAATGTTGTTTTGCCTGCTCCACTTTGCACCCCAGCTATCAGCAGTTGCGATCCCATATCGTCACCTCAAATCCTTTTATTACTTCCCTTCACTTACTCCTGCTTCGGCAAAGGTAGCCATCTCATTTATGATCCTGGTAGCTGCTTCTATCATATGAAATGCTAATACAGCTCCTGTACCCTCACCTAAACGCATATCAAGGTATAACATCGGTTGAAGCCCAATCATATCCAGCATAACCTTATGTCCTGGCTCTTGAGATATGTGAGAAGCTATTATGTAATCTTTTGTCTCTGGTTTTAACTTATACGCTACTAAGGCTGCCGCAGTAGAGATAAAGCCATCAATCACAACAGGCACCTTTTTGGCTGCTGCTCCTAAAATCACACCTGTTAAGGCCGCAATCTCTAGCCCTCCGACTTTTCGTAATACATCGAGCGGATTATTTACATCGGGTTGATTAATTTCTATCGCTGTTCTAATTGCTTGTTGTTTTTTATGTAATCCTGCGTCATTAACGCCAGTCCCTCTACCTGTAATCCTTTCTAACTCATCACCGCTAAAGCAAGCTAGTATAGCGCTACTCGGAGTCGTGTTGCCAATGCCCATTTCACCTGTGGCGACAATAGTAGCACCTTTGTCTATTTCCTTCGTTACAATCTCAATCCCCACTTCTATGGCTTCGATTGCCTCTTCCATAGTCATCGCTGCTTCCTTGACCATATTACGAGTGCCACGACGTACATTTTTCTGATATAAACTCGGATGTTCGGCTATTGGAGACGCTACACCCACATCTGTAACAACTACCTTAGCGTCAGCCTGTTTAGCTAATACATTAATGGCAGCTCCTTCACCAAGAAAGTTCAAAACCATTTGCGGCGTTACTTCTTGTGGAAATGCGCTCACACCCTCTTCTACCACTCCATGGTCACCTGCCATGACGAGCACCGTTTTTTTGCCTAGCCTCGGCATTGGGTTTTGTTGAATGCAAGCGAGCTTTACGGCTATTTGCTCCAATACTCCTAAGCTCCCAGGGGGTTTTGTTAAAAAATCCAATCGTTCCTGCGCCTTTATTCCGTACTCTGTGTCTGTTTCCACTACTGCTTCTAGCGTTCTCTGAAATTGTTCCATTTGTTAAACCTCCATCAATTATAATTCCCATGGAAGCTGTATGTTCATTTCACGTTTGTTTCTAAAAAAATAGCCTCTACCCTGAAGTAGAGGTTATTATCTCAGAATTTCTCTGACCATACCTTCCTCGAGGGGTCTTCCAGCTACTCATTACAGGCAGGTTTCCTGGCTTCCAGATCATCCTCCCCATACCCTTCCCAATTCATGGTGGTTACGTATGGTTCGTAGCTGGTTACAGTGGCGGGACCGCTCAGGCTTTCCTGATTCCCTTTTAACCCAATTATGGGCACCTATAACTATTTGGTAGTTGCTTACATTATATCGCTCAAATGAAGCTACAACAAATTAAAATTTTATAAAATACTTGCCTTTTCATCTAGTCTATTTACAATCTGTTTGGCTTCTGTAACTGATTTCGGTCGATAAGAAGTTTCAGAAAATATTTCGGCCACCTGGGGTGTCTCTAATGCTGTTCTTGCTACCAGTTCTTTATCTCGTAATAGATCGCCTGAGCCTGTCGCACAAATTTTCCCATCTGCCATTACAACAATTTCACTTGCCCACTGAAAAGCAAGGTCAACATCGTGAGTTGATATGATTAATGTCTTTCCTTGTTGCTCGAGATTCGCTAGGATTTCGAAAAGCTCCCTTTTAGAGGCTGGGTCCAGACCGACAGTAATCTCATCAAATACTAAAATATCAGGGTGCATTGCTAGCACTCCAGCAATGGCTACTCTCTTTTTTTGGCCTAAACTTAAATTTTGTGGAGGCCGCTCTGCTAGATTCTTAATCCCAACCTGCTCCATTGCTTTGTTTGCTCGCATTTGTACTTCTTCCTCATTTAGGCGTTGGTTTCTCGGTCCAAATGCTATATCCTCTCTAACAGATGTGGCAAACAGCTGGGAGTCTGGATTCGCAAACACAAATCCGACCTTCTCTCTTATTTGTTGGATATTTTCCTCGTTGACTTCGCTTCCAAAAATTTTGACATTTCCTGTTTGAGCTAGCAATAAACCATTCAAATGATATAGTAATGTCGATTTCCCGCAGCCGTTAGCCCCCAAAATTGCTACTTTCGCCCCTTCAGGTATAGAAAGACTGACCTGATGTAGCGCCTTCGTGGAATCAGGATAACAATAGCTTATACCTTTGATTTCCGCGGCGTATTGCATATTTGTGATTGTACTTCTATCAATATCCATAAAACAGCACCCCCCTATCTATTAAAATTAGGAGTATCGCTATAAATATTACTATAGTCGCTAACAGCAAATCCTTAATATTAATCGTTTTCGCGGGCCCCATTCGTAATGTCCCGTCAAACCCTCGTGCCTCCATGGCGCGATGTAGCGTCTCTGACCTATCGAAGGCGCCGACAAACATACCACCTAAGACCTCACCAAGTGTATTATACTTCCTAGGATTATTTTTGAATTTGAAATTTCTTGACCGCAGCGCCTTCTCTACATCTCTTATTGCATCTCGAAATAGGAACACGTATCTAAACGTTAAAAACAAAATCGCTGTCATATAGGGCGGTAGCTTTAAATTTCCTAATGCTTGAAAAAACGAGCTTATTGATTGTGTTGATAACAATATAATCATCACCGCTGCGGATGTTAATGCCTTTAATAATAGTGCCCCTGTAAATTGGTATTGTTCAGTAGTTGGCTGTAATCCATTACCAAATAGCAATGGTATTGCCATTAATACGAGAAAGGGAAGCAGCCAAGATATCTTCTTTACCGTGGGTTTTAAAGGCACCTTCCCAGCTACCGTTGAAAACAGAACAAGTGAAAAGGCGACAAGCAATGTTGAAATCGATGATAAACTCAGCGTTAATATGATGTAACTTACCGCTGCGACAATTTTCGTTCGTGGTTCCCATCGATATAACCATGAATCGTTATGATGTTGTTTGCATGTTGCGTATTCCCACTTGTTTGACTGTAATGCCTGTTGTCTCATACCATTACCAACTTTCCCATATCAAGCTTAGCACTAACGAGCAAAAACCGTTCTACTCTGTTCAGTAGGTGATTAATTGTGGACGAGTGCGCTGAATAAATCGGATAACTAAGCCTGTCATCAACCCTTCTATGAAAATCAATGGTACGTGACTCATTACCAGTACATTGATAACAGAGAATACCCCTTGATTGTATATATCACTACTTAGTAATAACGCCATAATCATAATGGTAACAATTAATATTACGGCCAATCCACCTGTAATGGCGCTTCTCCAAAACAATTGTACGTTTGATAGTTTGCGGAATATGTAGGCAACGATTAACGCTGGAATAGCCGTAATTAAGAAATTAACTCCAATTGCAATAATGCCACCATGCTGTAAAATCGTTGCTTGTAGCAATAAGCCAACAAAGATTGCTATTGGCGCTCTTCTACCCAGTAGAATGCCTAACAATCCTATTAGCAAAAGATGCACCGAACTCGGCCCAATTGGAAGGTGAATCGACGATGTTACAAAGAACGCTCCCGTTACTAAGCTAATCTTTGGTATCTCCTTTGATTGTAAGCCTTTGACTGAGTATGCTAAAATCCCCGCACTTATAGCAGCTGCTGTACCTGTAACTGGCAAGCTAAATACTCCATCAGAAATATGCATAACTTATTTCACTCCCTTTATAAAAATAAAAGATTCCTTAGCCTTAGCTAAGGAATCTCCCCATCTTAGAGTCCCTAAATACTCTGAGCTGCACTTTTCCATGTAACAACTCATTATAGCAGGCAGGTCTTCTGGCTCGCAGGTCATTCTCCCCTCTTTCCTTCCCGAGATTTATCTCAGTGGTATTAAGAGGTTCGTATCTACTTACAGCGGTGGGTCCGCGCCGGAATTACACCGGTCTTCCCTATTCTCCCAGCTCTCGCTGAGCACCTTGCTATTTCGTCTCACTATTTATTTGTATTCATCCTATCACATATTTAACTATTATTATGCAATTTGCTGTATTTTTTATAATTTTTTAATCTTTTGTTATGTTCTTTGTTATGCTATTCTTTCTTCCAGTATTTATGAGAACGAGCACTAAGTCCATCCAGTGAATAGATATCTTCTAAGCTATCAATCATATTGTTTGAGTTAGTGTTACGATCGTCAGTTAAATCTAGTACATTTCGTGTCCATCTATATCCTCTATTATACGGACACACATACAAGCAGATATTACAATTAGTACCGCACTCCGCCCAATATTTATAGCATCTTTTATGGTCAATTATCCAACGTAAATAGTGTGAATTCCCAGTCTCATCTACTGCTTCTTTCGCTCGTTTTCCATTGCTAATCGCATTGCTAGGACACTCTCGTGCACATTTCTTACATGTATCACAAAACTCTGTAACACCAAAATCGATTGGTTCATCTGGCAATAAAGGCATGTCCGTAATAATTTTAGCAACCCTCGTTCTTGACCCTAATGTCGGACTGATGACTTTCCCATGTCTACCGATTTGACCTAGCCCTGCATCAATCGCTAAAGGAACATTTAATGCCGTACAATTGATACTCGGTAAAGCATTAAAGCCTAATGCATTAATAAACCCTGCTACATTCATGCTCACCTTACACATGTCTGTATAGACCTTAGAGGTTTCTCCATAAGCTAATAAGGTGGGAGCGTAGCGAAGTCGGTCATAATTCATTTCAAACATTAAAACAATAACGGTATCCATTGCCTTTGGTAACACACGAGTTCCATCTGCCATTAAAACTGGCTTCGTAATTTGATGATATGCTGAATTTTCGTCAGAAAACCTAATAGGAAAGCTCTCTTTTTTCTCTGGATCATACCATTCTGAATAAACCCATCTCCGATCGAGCTTCGTAATACCTACAGCATCTGCACCATACATCATAGCAGCTTTTTTGACGACCTTAGTCGTTTCCACTGGGTCTTCGAAGGCTCCTTCATATGGTATTGAACAGACAAAATTGTCCCAGCTATTGGCCGACTGGTCTGGCACATTAATACCAAAACCAATTTTGTCAATAAAATTCATTGCACCATGGTGAAAGGCATAATCAAAGCGATTATACCCTTGTTTCCCAGACTGAACATGCTCTTTTAATATTTTATTTCTTTCAGCGTCAATATCTTTTAATTCCTCGTTCCAGAGCGTTTGCATGATTACATGGTTTTTTTGGTTAAAGCGCTGATACTCTTCCCCTACCTCATGAATCTTTGCTGCTGTATTCTGATTGTTATTCATAGTCGCCCTCCAAATCGTGACCTATCATCATATATCCGACCGTTGGTACAGTTTTTATAAACCCTACATCACCTTTTAGGATATCGAGCTTACGACGAATTCGTGCAACGCAGACGCGAAGGTACTGGGTTTCGTTACGATATTCCGCCCCCCAAATCTTGCCTAGCAATTCCTCGTGTGTTAATACGCAGCCGACGTTTTTCGCAAGCTCAGCTAATAATTTAAACTCTGTAGGAGTAAAGGTAATTTCTCTGTCCTTTACATGAACACTCATACTCATAAAGTTAATCTTTATGTCCCCTAATTCAAGTAATGTCTCACTGTCGGCTCGTATTTCACTTTGAGTCCTACGTAACACGGTTTTAATTCGAGCCAGTAATTCCTGAATATCAAATGGTTTTACAATATAATCATCAGCGCCTAGCTCTAATCCTTTCAGTACATCTGCCAAATTCCCCTTTGCCGTAATAACAACAATCGGTACTGATGAAAATTCTCGAATTTTCTCTAATACCTGGAACCCATTTAGTTTTGGAAGCATTATATCTAACAATATTAAATCGGGCAGGTTTTGTTCAAACATGTCTATTGCTTCTTGTCCGTCAGAAGCTGTTATAACATTATATTTACTGGCAACGAGGTTCGCTCGAATAAACCTTTGAATTTTATGTTCATCTTCGACGACGAGTATTTTCTGGTGCATTGATATCATTCCTTTATTATTTTTTAGGTAAAATAAAGTGAAATGCACTGCCTTTGCCCTGCGTACTCTCGGCCCAAATTTTCCCTCGATGTGCTTCTATAAACCCTTTGCAGATAGCTAGACCAAGTCCACTTCCCATTGTGATTAAATCGCTATCAATTCTATAATATTTAGTGAAAATTTTCTTTAGCTTCTCCTCAGGAATTCCTGGCCCTTGATCTCTTACTATGAAATGAACTGAGCGACCTTGACTCTCTGCGTAGACTTCAATCAATCCATCCTCCGGCCCATATTTAATGGCGTTATCAATCAAATTCAATAACACTTGGAGGACTCGATGTTCATCAATATAAAGCAAATCTGTCCCTCCATCAATATGATACGTGATATTATCTGCATAATGGCGATTAACTATATGGCCGTATCTTTTTATAACCCTTTCTTCTAGCTTTTCAACAATTCTATTAATCGTTACATAGGTTTTATCTAGCTTAATAACGCCTGCATTGATTTTAGATATATCTAGAAGCTTTTCTATAAGATCGTTTAGCCTTTCACTCTCTTCGTAAATGTCTAGTAAAAATTCTTTACGATCTGTCTCTGACCAAATTACATCCTCTCGTAGCAAGGTGCTGACGTTACCCTTAATGCTTGTGAGCGGAGTTTTTAGCTCATGACTTACTGTTGCGATTAAATCATCCTTGATTTTATCCGCTTCCTTACGTTTTGTTATATCATTAATTAGATATCCCCAATGTTTAATTGGGCTGCTATCTTTAGATATTGGGAACTTGGTAAAGCGCAGAAATTTACGATCTGTAGTCTCTATCTCAAAAAAGTAGGTACTATTATTGTTCTCTGCAGCTTCCATATATACTTGTACTTTTACAGAATTGACTGCTATATTAGTAATCTTAGAAATCATTTCATCTAATGTGTTCATTAATCCGCCATCATTATGAATCAAATTCATAGCTACTTTATTGCTATAAATGATGTCGCGATTATTAGTTAATATTATGCCTTCAGTCAAACCCTCTAGTACTGATTTAAATAATGATTTGTAATAACGTGTCTTCTCCTTCTCAAGCTCCTTTTCTAGAGCTTGACTTGCCTGGTTGCTAATTATCTCCAGTATAGTTAACCATGATTTTTCTACTTTCAGTTCTCTATCAGCAATAATACATAAACATCCTCTTTTTTTGTCTTGTAAGTAAAGAGGAACCTGTAACAGCAATAATTCTCTCCTGGTTACCTGAGCTTCTCCCAGCATAGAACTCTTTTCTAGATTCGACAGTATATATTCTTGCAAAGATGTTCGCTCTTGATAATCCTTGGTGGATACATAACTAGCAAGCACATTAAAGCTACCTCGGTTATTTGCAACAACAATTGCTGCTCCTTTAATAGACCAATCGTTAACCATCATTTCTAAAACATCCTCTAGCACGCAGCTACAGCTTGGTGAACGCACGAGTAATGTTGATATATCTTTAGCTGTCTGTAGTTGTTTATCTAATATATGGTTCATCATAGAAACGCCCCATCATCTTGTTTCTTTTTAAAAGTATTATGAAAAAGTATGAGTCCTAATAATATTGCACAAATAAATACAATACCTAAATTGCTATACATCGCAGCCGTATCGTTTGCTAGAAATGGATTTAGTTTAATTGCTGTAGCCGAATAATCGAGTGCCTTCCCACTAATAGCAGTAAATACAGCACCCGATAAGTAGTATGTTAGGTTAAAAATTCCCATCCCGACACCTATTTGTTCAGGAGGAAGAATTTGTGATACCGTGTTTGCTATTGATGAATGAAATGTAGCAAAGCCAACGTATGAAACAGCAAGTACAAATCCAATCAAGATAGGTGATTCTCCAGCAATAACTGATAATAGAAAGAAACTAAACAGTAATATTCCTGTTCCTGCATAAACAACTGGTATACTTCCCACTCTGTCAGCGAACTTTCCACTATAGCTTCCTAGGATAGCTGCACTAATAGCCGCTGGAAATATCATCAGCCCAATCTCTGCACTCGAAAGCCCATACAGTTCCCTAAGCATCAGTGGAATAAAAAAGAATAGGGCTGCCATAAATGTTCCCGAGACAAGAAATGTAGTTAACAAGCTCCTTCTAAATTTCTGGTTTATAAACAGCTGTGGTTTAATAAATGGGTTTTCAACCCTTAACACATGCCATATAAATAAGGCTAACAATATTAAGCATGCAGGTACAAGCCATAGTAGCAACTGATTTATCGCAATTAACACACTTGTTATAAATAAAATCAAAATAAATGCCCCTACTTTGTCAAAGCTCCCCGCTTTTATAGTTCCAAATGGCAACCATTTATTGTGTAAATAAATACTAAATATAGAAAGTAGTGATACTAAAAATAAATAGTTCCACCCGAAGGAGTCTATTATTATTCCTCCAAGCATATATCCAATACCTGCACTAAATGCTATAGATGACGAAATAATACCTAATGCTTTTCCCCGATCTTCTGGTGGTGCATATCTAGTTGCAACTATCATCATTAAAGCCGGAATCGCACCCGAGCCACAGGCCTGAAGATATCTTGCAAGCAGGAGCATCCAATAAGTATCTGACAGAAATCCTAAAATAAGTCCGACATTGAAAACAAGCAATCCCAGCGTTATTAAATATTTAACAGGGTACATATCCGCTAGTTTACCAGTTATAATTGCACTTAATGCAAATAATACAATAAAACCAATAACAACCCAACTAATCTCAGAAGGCAATAGTTGGAATTGTTCGGCAATGTCAGGCAGGGCCACATTGAACATTGAATTATTATTAGCTGAGAAAAAGATTGTTAAGCTTAATAACGGTATTACTTTATTCATTGTTTGCTTGTCTAATATCAAACACTCTTGCTGTCTTTCCCCCATAATAGATGACCACCTTAACTAGTATCTGCAAGTTATAAATGTCCTTTTATATCACAATAACACAGACATATAATTTTTTTATATTTTACTTATTTTTTTTATGTTTTTTTAAGCTTTTATTTCCATCAATAAACATCATTACTAGATTTTATTTAAATTGTTAATCAAATCTGCGTGCCTTCTATAATTAGGTTTTTATCTTTTTTTAATTATGCAGACATCTTCACATATGCTATCATTAAATAGAACTGCATGTTTATGCAATATCTGCTGAGGTGAACTTAAGTGGCATGTACTTGTCGAAATCAAGCGAGTAGAGCTATATCTATACAAACAGTATTATGGACATTGGCACTTATAACATTATTTATGGCTTTACTGTATGGGTATAACAACGACCCGTTCCAGCATGAGTTAGAGCTTAGAAACGCCTATCCAGATATATACCATTTAACAGAAGTTAATGTTAATCCTATTATCTTTGAAGCTACCGATATCGATAATAATAGTTTAGGGTTTATCTCTATAGTCCAGGCCCAAGGCTATGGTGGACCTGTGACGGTCGCAACATTTATTGATTATGAAGGCACTATAGAATCCGTTCGTATCATTAACCACAAAGAAGATTTTCCATTTTTAATTCGAATTGAAAACGCGGATTTCTATAAGTTTTTTGTCAACCAGAACGTAGTTGAGGTCTTAAACCCAAATTATCAAATTGACGGAGTAACTGGAGCAACCATCTCTGCTAATGCAATTGCTAGAGCTGCTCTTCAAGGTAGCTACGGAATTGGAGATAGAATGCTTAGTCTTGAAGTATCAATGCCTAATTCTGAATGGAGAATACAGCCAACGGAATGGATGTTTATAGCATTATATTTAATAGTTATTTTGTGTATTCTTAAAAAATATACAAAACCACGCTTTCTAATATTATTGGCTAGCATGATATTGCTAGGGTTTTATTTGAATGGTGCTATAACAATTTCAAATTTCGTTACCATATCCTTAGGGTATATACCATCATTTATGGACCGTCTCATATGGTGGTTAGTAGTTGTAGGTACAGCCTTACTTACAATCATACTTGGCAAAAACATCTATTGTGCATGGCTTTGTCCTTTTGCTGGATTACAGGAACTACTCGCTAAGATTGGCGGGGGTGGTATAAGAATAAGTGCCAATGTTAAGAAGTATGCTGACCCAATAAAGTATTTATTAACTTGGCTAGCTTTGATACTAGCGCTTGCTACAAGCAACCCTGCTATAGCTGGTTATGAACCTTTTGCCGCTATTTTTGGCTTCCAAGCAATTGGCGTCCAATGGCTAATCCTATTTATAATTATTTTTATATCTATGTTTATCGTAAGGCCATGGTGTCAATTTTTCTGTCCTGTGGGTGTTGTATTAACAACTTTTAGTAAAATACGTTTATCACTTTCAAAGCAAATAAGGAGACTGCCAGCATGGGAAGACCGTTCAAAACAGGAGACATTATAATATTATTTATTATTGGCACCATAAGCATAATGATTCTTATCTATTTCTATCAAGCTTTATTATTTAATAACTAGTTGTTTATTTCATTTAGGCAGTATATAGGGGGATAAAATTATATGAAAAAATTGATTAAAAAAAATCTTCGTCTAGCTTCAATCGTGTTTGCATTGATTGTACTTACCACTGCACTATCAGCTTGTGGTGGAGGTGGAACTGATAACGATTCAACATCAGAAACTACTCCACCTGATATTCAACAGCCTGAACCTAGCACACCAGAAGTAACCGTCGCTGATATTATGGCAAACATTGATCAATCTATTTACTTAGACGCTACCCATATCAATGCTGGTTTTGACTGTAGTATATGCCACACTGAACTGCCAGAAGATGCAACTCCACCTGAGCCTACAACGGAAACATGCTTAAGCTGTCATGGTGGAACTTATGATGCTTTAGCTGAAACAACTGCGCACTTAGGTGAAAACAATCCTCATAATTCACACGAAGGACAACTAGGTTGTACGTTCTGCCATAACGTACATGAACCTTTTTATAACTATTGCGCTCTTTGTCATTCATATGATGTAGATGTCAGATTTAATTAACTCCATATACCAGAAGAAATGTGAAGATTCCTCAGCAAAATATTGCTGAGGAATCTTTAAATTTCACATTAATATTAAAATGTTTTATAAAGTATTTGCTTTCTTTATATAATTTTAATCTTTTCGTAATCGTGTTTATGCCTATTTAATACTTTATATGTAAAATTAAATTATGAACACCATGTTCAAATTGTGTTAAATGTATCACATGGTATACATCACAATTCAAGTAAGGTCTTATAAATTTTAACTCTTTAGAGGGGGTTTTAAAATGAGCAAAAAGAAACAAGCAACAAACAACACTGAAGCTACAAAAGTTGGAGTATCTAGACGTGACTTGTTTAAAGGTGCTGGCATTTTAGGAGCAGGGGCTTTATTAACAACTACTACTGCTAAAACAGTAAGTGCTGCAACACCTAACAAATCGCTAGATGTATCTGATCGTTGGTACATCAAGAAAGTAAGCAAGGCAACAACAGAGTATGATTTATCTAAAACTCAGCGATTCAACGAAAGAGAAGGGTCTGTGCGTGGCCCTGGTTATCAGAACTATGTAGGTGAGGAAAAGGAAAAAGAGCGCGCTGAGGCAGCAAGAGAAATCAGAGAAAGAGGACTTAAAGAAAATATTCCTGGTTGGTCTCTATTAGATCAAGCTTTAGCACATGCAGCTGGATATAGTTCTCGATTTAATAATGTAATGCTACAATCAAGCCCTATTTCTGCAAGGACTCCAGAAGAAATAGGTGCACCACCTTACAACGAGACACCTGAGGTTGCGGCTAAGCATTTAAAACGTGCTGCGATAGCATTAGGCTGTGCTGATGTCGGAATCACAGCTCTTCGCAGAGAATGGACTTACAGCGTTGGCGGTGATGGTAGAAAGATAGAATTTGCCGATGTAGATCAAGTTATTGAAGAAGATGATCGCCGTATTATCCCTAACAAAATGAATAATATCATTGTAGTATTAATTCCTCAGCCGTTGGATGCAATTCATTGCGGACAGACATTATTAGGCGGTGGGTATACTGGAAACCTTGCGTACCGTTTAGGTGCTTGGACTGAAGGAGCTATTGCCGAATTTATTCGCTCTTTAGGTTATAACGCAATGCCAGAACAGAACAATACATTTATCACTGTACCTCACGCAATTGAAGCTGGATTAGGAGAATTAGGACGACATAACCGTTTAATCCACCCAGACTACAGTATGAATAACCGTCTATTCCCTATTCTAACTGATATGCCGTTAGCACACGATCAGCCGATTGATTTCGGAGTGCAGGAGTTCTGCAAAACTTGTATGAAGTGTGCTGAAGAATGTCCTGCTGGTTGCATTAGTTTTGACAGAGATCCTACTTGGGAAATAAAGGGTCCTTGGAATAACCCTGGTCATAAAGCATGGTTTGAAGATGCTGTTAAATGCAGATGGAATATGAGTATTGAGAACTGTGCTAATTGCCAGTCCGCGTGTCCTTATACTAAGAAGAACCATACTAAGATTCATGCTGCTGTAAAAGCTACTATAGCTAAAACAAGCGCATTTAACGGTATGATTGCTAGTATGGATGATATGTTTGCTTATGGAATCGGTAAAGATCCAAAGAACTGGTGGGATTTAGATCTTCCTCGCTTTGGACACTATGAGCTATAAGATATAATAAAATTCTGGAGGTGACATTTATGGGATTTTTCTGGTATACAATTTTAGGAGTTATTTTCGGTGCAGGGGCTCTTTGGTTATTAAATTGGGCTAAAGAAAAAGAAATTAAAATTCGTTGGTATTCAATCACTTTATTTGTCTTAGGATTATTTACTTTGCTTCTCACAATCGAAGCATATATAGGTAACTTGCAAGAGTTTGAATCTAGGGCAGCAGGATTAACACTCGTATTTATGGGAATCCCTGCATTACTTCTTATTGGAGCAGCTGTGGGGCTTACAGTAAAAAACATGAAGTCAGTACCTGCTGTGAGCACTGAAAGCACTGAAGTTAAGGCTTAATATTTTCCCCAAATAAAATATAAGAGCAACAAAAAACTCGGATGCCTCCGGGTTTTTTGCTATTTAACCATATCTACTTTATCCAATTTAAAGTATAATGAATTTTATGTGCTCATAATACACTATTAAAATAATCAATATTATAATTTGAGAGGAGAAAAGAATGGAAAGCAAAAAATTATTAGCTAGTTTTTTTGGAGTAGTGATTATTGCTCTTGTAATCCTTACTGCAGCGACTTCTTGGTTCACTGTTGACCAGTCTGAGCAGGCTATTGTAGTAACTCTTGGCAACCCTGACCCAACAATCATACCAGCTGGATTGCACTTTAAAATGCCATATCCAATCCAACAGGTGCAAAAGTTATCAAGGGAGACTTTTAGCTTGACCTTTGGCTATGAAGAGACAAGAGACGGATACATCGTCCACGAAAAGGATGCAAAAATGGTAACAGGAGACGAGAATATTATTCTTGCAGATTTAGAGGTGCAATGGCGCATTACTGATCCTGTAGCGTTCTTATATAACACTGAAGACCCTTTAAGCATTCTATATAATGCAACTTCTGCCTCCTTACGTGGGACAATTGGAAGCTCGAGCGTTGATGAAGCTTTAACTGATGGAAGAAGTGAAATTATGAATTATGTAAGGGACTTACTAACTCATAAAGTTGACTTATACAACCTTGGCATTACCATCGTTAATGTTAACCTGCAAGATGTAGATTTGCCAAATGAAGAAGTAAGTAGAGCCTTCAGAAAAGTAACCGATGCCCGTGAAGAACGTAATACCAAAGTAAATCAAGCTAATCGCTATAGAAATGAGAATTTAAATGTTGCGATTGGTGAAGCTGAAGCTATTATCAGTCGTGCTGAAGGACAACGTATTGCTAGAATTGAAGGGGCACGCGGAGATGTTGCGAAGTTCAATGCAATTTATGAAGAGTATGCTAACAATCAAGCAATTACTCGCCAGCGACTTATCTTAGAGGTAATGGATGACATTCTTCCAAATGCGAAAATCTATATTATGAACGAAGGATCAGATACTGTAAAATACCTTCCACTAGAAGCGATTAGAGGAGGTAGCCAATAATGTCAGATTTCAAAAAAATGATAGACCAACTTAACTCAATGAATAAGGGAGAACAACAATTCAAGACAATCAATGGTGGTAACAATCAATCGAATACAAGCTTTAATAAACCTATCGATATGAAAAAGTTTACACCTGCTTTTATCACGATATCAGTTGTCATTTTCTTATCATTAGTGGTGTTAAATAGTCTATATATAGTAAAGCCAAATGAATATAAGGTTGTAAGACAATTTGGCGAGGTGGTTCGCATTGTAGACGAACCTGGGCTAAATTACAAAATACCGCTGATACAAAATGTATCAACTTTGCCTAAGCATTTACTCATATATGATGTTCCGCCTGCAGAGATTAACACCTTTGATAAAAAGCGTATTATGGTTGATCATTATGCGATTTGGAAAATAACAGATTCAAAGGCTATGATAGAAAGCCTAAGAACTGTACTAGCCGCTGAAGGCAGATTAGGTGATATTATCTATTCAAATCTTCGAACTGAGTTGGGACGATTAAGTTATGATGAGATCATCAATGAAGAGAAATCCTCTAGGGGCGATATCAATGCTCTTGTACGTGATCAAGTAAATACTGTGCTGGCTAATAACGGTAACGGCATTGAAGTTGTTGATATCCATATGAAACGTACTGATTTACCCGAGAGTAATGAACAGGCCGTATTTAACCGTATGATTTCTGAGCGTGAAAGCACAGCGCAGGAATACCTGTCTCAAGGGGATGCAGAGGCGAACATTATTCGTGCACAAACTGACCGTGAGGTGCAAGAAATGCTTGCAACTGCCAATGCAGAGGCTAAGTTTATTATTGCCGATGGAGAACAGGAAGCTGCCCGTCTTTATAATGAAGCATACGGTAAGGACCCTAACTTCTTTTCCATGTACCGCACACTTGAATCATATCGTACTACTTTACAAGGTGAACCTGTAATTATCCTACCAATTGAATCGCCTTATACTAGATATTTATTAGGCGAATAAATACAGAACAAAGGCTGTTGCATACGATTATAGTATTCGTTGCAACAGCCTTACTTTTCTTATGACGAGAGACTCTCTTTAAAGCTACCTGCTTTCTCTCGCATTGAAATTACTTCATCACGGATGACCCCCGTTTTATCCTGGCAACTTAGCATCTTACATAATTTGTCTATTATTTTGTCTTCGTCAAGGGCTTCTATAGTTGTTCTCGTTATGTCATTTATTACCCCGTTATTAATAGATACATGCACATCACCCATAACTGCAATTTCGGGAATCTGTGTTACACAGAATATTTGTCTAAACCTAGAGACATGAGCAAGCTTTTCAGCTACTTTGCGTGCTGCATCATCATTTAATCCTGAATCAATTTCATCAAATATTATTGTTGGAGTTGGATCTGCATAAATGAAGATGCTCTTAAAAGCAAGCATAACACGAGACACTTCTCCACTTGATGTAACCTCGTATATGGTGCGCATGGTTTCTCCAGTTTTCTCCGAAAACAAAAATTCGACGCTATCATTCCCCGAGTGGCTTAGTTCCCTTGTCTCCTTGAAATGTATTTTAAACTGCACATTAGGAACGGATAGCTCTCGGAATTCTGACATAATAACTTGCTCTAGCTCCCCTGCTAATTGCTTTCGAACCTCCGTTAACCATTTCGTTTTTTCAAAATATTCCTGCTTAGCTTTTTCAATATTTTCACGTAATTCTTTAATAACACAATCTTTATTCTCTATTTCGTATAACTCTCGTTCTAGCTGTTTTTTATAAACAATTAAATGAGGAATGACTTTTTCATATGTTCTTTTCGCTTCTTGTAATTCTGAAAGTCTGTCCTCAATAGCACTTATATCTTCTTCGGATATTTCTTTTTGCTGTAGCAATAGCGTTCTCTTGCTCTCTAATTCGTCTTCTTCTCCTTCTCGAAGATTTAATGCCGTAATATCTTGAATTTGTTCTTTTAAAAATATTGCTTTTTCACTTTCATTAGCGTCATTCTCAAGCATAGTTTCTAGTTTATCTAATAATTTTTTATATT
Organism: Desulfuribacillus alkaliarsenatis; assembly: GCF_001730225.1. Lineage (NCBI taxonomy): Bacteria > Bacillati > Bacillota > Desulfuribacillia > Desulfuribacillales > Desulfuribacillaceae > Desulfuribacillus > Desulfuribacillus alkaliarsenatis. The sequence continues at coordinate 116,335 of NZ_MIJE01000002.1, forward strand.
CAAAAAATGCTCGTTTTACCCCTAAAATAGGTTTTTTTAGTCGTAGTTTGCCATATCCATCTAGCATCGCTAAATTTTCTTGAGCATCCCATACTTTTATCTGTTCTTGTTCACCATAAATTTCTGTAAATGGTTCCATAAGTTTTTTTAGTAGCTCCAATGATATGATTTTCCCATTTGCTATGCAAATGTTTTCACCTTGTCTATTAATCTCACGTGATATAATAAGCTCGTAGGCTTCCGTATCAACCCCAAGATTTATTATCTTATATAAAATTCCATCAGGAATGAATACACATGCTTCTACAATCGCGCTCTCACAGCCTTGTCGTATGACCTCGGATGATATATCCTCTCCCAAAATGAACTTAATCGCTTCTAAAAGCAAAGATTTTCCTTCGGCAGTATCACTAGTTATTACGTGCAATCCCATTTTAAATGAGATATCTACTTCCTCAATTGAGCCAAGGTTTTTTATTTTTAATTTGCGTATCATTCTAGCACCCCAATACAGCTTTTTATGAAACAAAAAAACGAACTTGATTTACACACTTTTAATTATAGCGATAAACTGATAAGCAAACAAATAAACAAAATATAAAAAATAAAACCTCTGAGAATAGAATACTATTTAGCATTTCTACTCCCAAAGATCAAGTTATAAATTCGCTTTTATTTTTTCTAATACACTTCTAACTTCATCAACTATCGTCGGACATGCATCAATGATGTTTTCACCTTTATAATCACAGGTAACAGCACCAGGTGTATACGGAATAGCTCCAATTATCTGTAAATCTTTGCCTATTTGTTGTTGAATTTCTTCTACGGTTGTATTAACAATTTTATTAGCTACGCCATAGACTTTTGTAACTCCTAAATCTCTAGCTAGTTTGACAATGGTCTTCGCCGTTGTGAAGCTTCTCTGTCCCTGCTCAATAACAATTAGTAGTGCATCGACACTTTGCGCTGTCCCTCTACCAAGGTGTTCAAGACCAGCTTCCATATCTACTATGACAGCGTCTTGTTCATCAACTATTAGATGGTTGAGTAGTGTCTTCAAAAGAGTGCTTTCAGGACAGGCACAACCACCACCGCCAGACGACACAGCACCCATTTGTAATAGCTTAATTCCATTCTCGGATACAACATATCTATCTGGAATATCTTCTACCGTAGGATTTAAAGCAAACCATTGACCTGATGAGCCTGGCTCTGCTCCTGTTTTCTCTTTAATCAATTTACGGTCCTGGGCAATTGTAATGGATTTCTCAAGGGATTCAGGGGCAAATCCTAAAGCCATTCCGAGGTTAGCATCTGGATCAGCATCAACGGCTAAAACCTGTTTACCTTCCCTTGCTAGAATTTGACAGATTAACGACGATATTGTGGTCTTTCCTACTCCACCTTTACCTGATACTGCTAGCTTTAGACCTTTGCTCATGTCAATTCCCCTTTCCTTTACTCACCTAGAAGCTGTGCTCGTTTCATATTTATTCTTTCAAGAAGTTTTTCCGCAGCTACTATATGATCTGTTTCATAAATCAATTTGCCACCGAACACCTCTTCTGCTGTAACGGTTCCTTCTTGCTTATCTCCACATAATATATTTGTAACTACAGAAGATCCTGAAACCTGAGGATTAACCCCTACGTGTACATCAACTCCATGAGCAATAAAGAACGTACCAATTGATAACGCTTTTGGACTATGGGTTTCTGGACAACTACCAACAGCAGGCAAATCTTTAATGCCTACGCCAAGTTTGTTCGCTAGTGCTGTTAATAAGTCTGCTGGTCTTGAGTTGTCAACGCAGCTACCCATATGAAGTGCTGGCGGTAATGATGGAAGGCCTACTGCCTGACCAATTGCTTCTAATACTTCACGGAGTTCATCTCCACAGTATACTAACCCCTCAGGGCTCATCAGCTTGTTTTTCGCTAGAGAGTGCGCGGCACAGCCAGTTGCTACAACAAGTACATTATTTTTTAGCAGCTCCTTTGCAACAGTGACATTACCGATATCTTGTTTTTCCCTTGGATTAGTACAACCTACAAGAGCTGCAACCCCACGAATTTTACCAGCTTTTATTGCATCAATTAGTGGCATTAGTGGATCATCTGCATTTAGCTTGCTAAGTGCCTCTAATATTTGCTCTGTTGAAAAACCAGCGTATGCATCTACAGTCTCTTTTGGTATAGATAATTTTTCTGGATCTCTGTTTTTAAAGTTCTTTATAGCTTTTCGTACGATTTCTTCTGCTGCTTTGTCAGCGATTTCAGGACTAAATTCTACATGCGTAGCTCCAGCAATTTTTACATAAGGTAATGTTGTGATAATCTCTGTGTGATAGCATTCAGCTACATTTTGAATGCCTGGCATTACGCATTGAATATCTACTACCATTGCTTCTAAAGCACCAGAAACTATGACTAGCTCTTGACTTGAAAAACTAGATGCTACAGACACACCCTGTCTCATTAGTAGCTCATTACCTGTACAGCATACTCCTACTATATTAACGCCCTCAGCACCAACTTTTTCAGCTTCTGGTTTAAGCTTGCGTGACCATTCAACCACTTTTTCAGATAGCATTGGTACATGGCCATGGACGGCGATATTTACTTTTTTCTCATCAAGTACTGCCATACTATATTTAGCTTTTACAGCTTTTGGTGTTCCGAACAATATATCCTGTAAATCAGTAGATAGATGTAAACCCGCATAGCCATCTACAAGTCCCATTGTCACTGCACCTAGCACTAGATTTAATGGGTCTGCGTCACATCCCATGGCGTTTCTTGCAACTGCCTTAGATATTTCAAGATGAGCATTTACTGGGGTAATTCTAAGATCATTCCATTTTTTCAGTGAGTCTTTATGGGCACGCATTTGCACCCAATTCATAATTCCTGTTTGCTTCTGGAAGTCCTCTAATGCTTTAAGTGCAACTTCCTTCGCAATTTCATTTACTGTTTTGTCTGCTGTTTCTAAACCCAGGTCATTAGCTACTGCATATAGCTTATCAACATCCTTGATTTCAAAAGGTGCTTTACCTTCCGCAGCTTCCAGTAATGTTAAAGCTACTTCTCTACCATGCTCCGCATGACCACTAGTGCCTTGTGTTAAATGGTTCAAAAAGCTACGTGCAACAATTTGGTGGATATCTGCGCCGCATACACCTTTTTGTGGGCCTTTACCATTCGGTGAAATTCGACATGGTCCCTCTAAGCAATACCTACAGCAAACTCCTGCAGAACCAAAACCACATTGCATCATCTCATCCGCGCGATCAAATGCTGTACTAACCGATTCTTTCCTCGCCTTTTCTAATAGTGACTGGACTTGTAAGTCATCAGATACTTCCGTAACGTGCCTAAGCTTCATTCTAGTCATCCCCCTTTATTACTATGATACTAGTATATTATCACGGTTCGAGAACTATGAATGTCAGCTAGCCGACATTACTTTGTTTATTTATGAGTTAATATTTTTTAATTATCTTCCAAATATTATTTAATTATCTTTCAAATATCCTTTTATTACATCAATTTTATGTATCCATATTTTCTTTTTACCTATTGTAATTAATCCATTTTTTTGTAAGTCATTAAGTAGTGCACTTATTGTTTGCCTTGTACTACCAACCATTGTTGCAATCTCTTCTTGCGTTAATTGAATATTTACTTCTAGGCCCTTTGACGTTTCGATGCCTCTTTCATCTGCATTTTTAAGAATAAATGAATACAACCTTTCGTCAACATCTTTAAACGCCAGGTTTTCTATGATGTCTAATGAATTATTCAAAGCTTCCCCTAGAACAGCCATAACATTTAATGAAAAAGCAGGATATTCATTCATCATTAGGCTAAAAGTTTTGATAGGGATAAAAGCTATTTCTGTCTCTGTTATAGCTTGCCCTGTCCCTCTTGCATGTCCGCTATATACGCCGCGTTCTTCTATGACTGCAAGTGTAAACTCCTTCCCATTAGGATAACTCATGTAAATTCGTACACTACCTTTAATCACCATATATATGTGCGCTGGATTTTCTTTTGATTCAAATATAATCTGCTTCTGCTTATATGTGCGCTTTGTACAAATTTGCAAAAGTTTATCTAATATTTCTTTAGATAAATTATTTGCACTATGTGATTGATGAAGCATCTGCTACCCCCCTCTCACCCATTTCTACTCTAATTTAAGTTGTTCATCAATTATATCTCATTTTCACTTGTACTACTATTATACAGCGAAAAAGCACTTACAATCAGCATTTCTGCTAATGTAAGTGCTTTGTGTTTCAATCATGTATTTCTACATTGATTCTGTAGCCTGGCAACGTCCTACTCTCCCAGGGGTCTTCACCCCAAGTACCATCGGCGCTGGAGGGCTTAACGGTCGTGTTCGGGATGGGTACGTGTGTGTCCCCTCCGCTATCGCCACCAGACTTTACAACTACACTTCCTAAATCTATAGACATAAAAGCTTATATCATTGTGTTTCCCTACGTTCTTTAAAAACCCTTGTGGTTAAGCCCTCGACCGATTAGTATCTGTCCGCTAAACATATCACTATGC
>NZ_MIJE01000003.1 GCF_001730225.1 Desulfuribacillus alkaliarsenatis
GTGGATGATTCTGATTTTTTACATGAAGTACTTAATTTATATGAAGTAAACAATGGAGATGAACCAGTTAACTATAGCAATGGTAAAAATGCTAAATTTGTACTTAATGGCTTAGAGACTGAACGTAAAGCTAACGTTTTTACAATTAGTGGAGTGGAATATACCATTAAAGCTGTTACAGATAATGCTGTAACCGTTTCTTCTGTATCAGATACTGATGCCATCTTCGATAAAATTAAAGGGTTTGTAAATGAGAAACTTATGGAAAGACGTTACAGAGATTTTCCGCCATTAACAAATGAACAAAGAAGAGCAATGGATGACAAAGAAATTGAGATGTGGGAAGAAAAAGCGAAGAGTGGTTTGCTTCGTGGAGATCATATGCTATCAGGTATTTTAACGGACATGCGTATGTTGATATCTGACCAGGTAAAGGGATTAGGTGATGGAAGGATATCCTCATTAGCCCAAATAGGTATAACTACTGGTTCGAAAAGCTATAAATGAAAAGCCAGAAGAAATAATCAGTTTGTTTACTAACCAAAGTAATGATGCGTCAAATAAAGGTATTGGATTTAGACTGTATGAGTCTGCGGGAGCTGCAATCAAAAGTATTCAAGATAAAGCTGGTAGAGAAGGTGCGGTTGTAGACAATAGTTTTATGCAACGTGAAATACGTCAATATGACGAACAAATTGAACGCTTCGAAAGAAGATTAGCAAGTGTTGAAGAGCGCTACTGGCGCCAATTTACGGCGATGGAGAAAGCTTTATCTCAGTTGCATTCCCAGGGAGATTGGCTAATGCAGCATATGATGCAACAATAAAAAGCCTTTAGTTATTACTAGCCGAAACGAGGTGAGAATAATGAACATTCAGAACATTTCATCTGCGAATTTGGGGAATTCTGATAGGGTACAACCAAAACAAAGTAATAATCAAGTATTGAATCAAGCAGTAAACCAACAAGCTTCAAACCAAGCACATAACCAAAACCAGCGTCAGCAATCAAGAACTCAGGCTAATATAGAATCACAGAGGGCAAACCAGTCTCAAAGACAAACCGTATCTGAGGATGATTTATTAAAAGCAATTGAACGGGCAAATAGCAGCATAGACAAAAACAATGCTCGCTTTGAATATTCGATTCACGAAGATACGAAGCGTATAATGGTTAAAGTCGTAGATACGGTAAATGATGAAGTAATAAAAGAAATTCCTGCCGAAGAGGTTTTAGACTTAGTAGCGAAGATATGGGAAATGAGCGGGATCTTACTAGATGAAAAGAGGTAACATCGAGTGAAGCAATTAATTGATGAACTCATATCCTTAACTAAAACAATTGCAGAACACACTGGTGAAGCTGATGATGAGCTTCTGAACATAATTGATGAACGCAACAAATTATTTGAAGCTTTTCAACAAGGAATTGAAAATAAATCAATACAAGTGAATAATCAACAGTTCCAGGAACTCTATCAATTGACAAAACAAGCCGAAGCAGTAATTCAAAAGCACAAAAATCAAGTAGCAGATAATATCAAAAAAATTCAAAAGGGCAAACAATCCTCTGACCTCTATGACCATGGACGAAATACTAGAACAACAGCTAGAAGAAACCCATATCAAATGACTCCGTCGGCAGCTTTTTTTGATAAGAAAAAATAGTAATATAATAGTTGTGCAATTAATCACCTTTCCTACAGCAAACATTAAAAGCTGTAGGTTTTTGTTTTTTAGTTATACACAGAAAACATCGTTTTTAGTGCAAAATCTGTGGATAAGCACATAGTTATACACAGATTGATAAGTTTTGCTGTGGAGAATTTTTTTTTATTTTTGTGGATAATGTGTATAAGTCTGTGAATAACTGATTTGATAGGGTTTAATCCTGTGAGTAAAATTGAAGGCAATATGTAGAAAAACGCTCGTTCTCTTGACATTTTTTTTGGCAGGTCTATAAGCACATTTGTCAATAATCTAGTAATAAATTAGTACTAATGGATGATGATTTTGAATTTGTGAATAATAATTCTGATTAATTATTATATTGAATTTCCATGGGTACGGTTGTATAATATTATAGTGAATTCTTATTCATAAAACTAAATAAAAACATGGGGGAATATTGATGAAAAAGTGGACAAAATTGTTCCTAGTTTTCACATTAGCTTTATCCGTAGCATTATTAGCAGCATGTGGATCATCCGACACACAAGCACCAGCAAATGATGACGCTGCAGACCCAAGCTTACCAGTATACAAAGTAGGTACTGACGCTGCGTACAAGCCGTTCGAATGGACTATGCCAAACGGTGATATTGTTGGTTTTGACGTTGATGTAATCAACGCTGTAGGTGAAGCCGCTGGATTTAGAGTAGATATCCAACATAAAGGTTGGGAAGGATTATTCGAAACTGTTGAAAACGGCGAAGTAGATATGGCTGTTTCTGCAATTACTATTACAGAAGAGCGTAAGCAAAAGTATGATTTTGCTAATCCGTATTTCGAAGCAACACAGCTTATCTTAGTACCTGAAAACTCTGACATTAACTCTTTAGCAGACTTAGAGGGTAAAGACATTGGAGTTCAACAAGGGACTACTGGTGATATCGCTGTTCGTAGTGCTTTTGGACAACAATACTCAGGTGTGAAGCCATTTGAGAACACACCATTTGCTATTCAAGCATTATCGATTGGTCAAGTTGATGCAGTGGTTGCAGATAACGTTGTAGTTATGGAATACGTGAAAGCAAACCCGAATGCTAATCTTCGTTACGTATTTGACGATGCATTTGATGCTGAGTACTACGGATTCTTAGTTAAGAAGGGTAACACTGAGTTACTAGAGAAGCTAAACGAAGGCTTAAGAATTATTAAAGAAAATGGCACATACGATGCAATCTATGCTGAGTACTTTGGTCAGTAATTTAATTTCTCTAATAAACAGATAATATAAAAAAGGTCTGAGTGAATTTTATTCAGACCTTCTTTTATTTACATTATTTAAAATGATTCTAAAATAGTAATTATGAAAGAAAATACTAGAATGTACCAGCTAATTAGGTGATATTAGCTCTAAAGAGTTTTGACAGTCTTTTATAGAAGTAGTTATGATAGCTATGCAGTAGGGAAGAATTCTTAAGCACTGTATCTATATGGATGAATAGGAGGTATTGATATTCAGAATGATTAATTATGAGGAATTGATATCACAACTAGGGGAATGTTGTATAACTGATTGTGGAATATGTAAAAAAGATGAGTGTCTGGTAGGCTATTGCAAACAAAGTTTAACTAGTTGTTTGAAACAGAAGGATGAATTTTTAGATGGTGGAATGGAAGGGATTCCCTATAATGACTCCAAAATTTATGATAATGATAGCATTATTAACTCTTTAGCTTCGTTACTACTACAATGTCGTAATTGTAATGTTTATCATGATGATGAGTGCATTATTAATATTACTCGATCTTCACTTGAGATTATCCTATTAGGTGACTACCAGGATTATAAAGGCAGTACCTTAGTATATTTTAATGATTTAAAAAGTGTTAATAAAGAAATTGCAGATAAAGTGCTTGCATCTTTTCAGCAAAAGAAGTCAGCAAGTTAAATTACATAAAATACAGGAGGCTATGATTTAATGGAGAAGCAGTTAACTGTTGAAAATATTATAGGTGAAACTAAAGGGACAGCTTTAGAAAGAGCTGTGAAACAAAATTTTACAGGAGAAACAAGTGAGGTAGGTATTTACCTAGCGATGGGGAGACTAGCTCAGAGGCAAGGATACCCTGAAATTGCCGAAGTACTTAAGACATTGGCGTGGGAAGAAGCAGAGCATGCAGCACGTTTTGCCGAGTTTAATGGACTAATACAAGACGATTTATTTGATAACCTTAAGCAAATGCTAGAGGGAGAAATATTCGCTAATGAATCAAAGAAGCAAGCTGGTGACAAGGCGCAGGAGTTAGGATTGGACACAGTTCGAGACTACTTCTATGAGTCTGCTAAAGATGAAGCAAGACATGCTAGAATGTTAGAGGGAATTTTGCAACGCTATAATAAAATCTAGTTTCTGATACAACAAAATATTGTGCCCAATACAATAAAATATTGTAATCACTAAATAGTAAAAGCATAGTCTAGGCTATGCTTTTACTATTTAGTTTTGACCTTGGCAAATATATTTCTGAGTTTTTAATATTTTTTTTTGGTAATTATGCATTTGTATTGCACCGCTTGTCTTATCACGGTATAATATACAAGTTCTATATAGTATCGAAATAAGTAGTAGAAAGGAAGCGTAGTATAATGTCTGATTTCAATTGGAACATTGTAGTTGACTATAGTCCACTATTTTTCAAAGGTGTAGTGACGACGGTCCAGCTAACTGTAATTGGTATAACTTTTGGACTTATTCTTGGTCTTATCATAGCATTTATGCGATTATCTAAGTATTTTTTCATTCGCTGGCCTGCATCTCTGTACTTAAACATATTTAGAGGGACTCCTTTATTCGTACAGTTATTAGTAGTTCACTTTGCCTTAATTCCAGCTATTTTTGGTACATCCCAGGGACCATTCTTTTCTGGAGCGGTCGCCCTAGCTTTAAACAGTGCTGCTTATATTTCTGAGATTTTCCGTGCGGGGATTAAATCCATAGATAAGGGGCAAATGGAAGCAGCTAGATCATTAGGTATGAGCCACTGGACAGCAATGCGTGAGATTATTCTACCACAGGCAGTGAAAAAGATGGTTCCACCTTTTGGTAACGAATTTATTATACTTCTAAAAGACTCATCGTTAGTTGCAGTTATTGCAGTTCACGACTTAACACAGGCTGGGCGAATGGTTATGGCAGCTACCTTATCTCCTTGGGAAGCCTATTTACCTGTTGCCGTCTTATATTTAATGCTAACAATTCCACTCACTTATTTAGTTAGTTACCTAGAAAGGAGACTGGAGACAAAATGATTGAAGTTAAAGACCTACACAAAAAATTCGGCGATTTGCACGTCTTAAAAGGCATTAACGCCTCTGTAAAAGAAAAGGAAGTTGTCGTCGTCATTGGTCCCAGTGGATCGGGTAAAAGTACATTTTTGCGCTGTATGAATTTATTGGAGGATATAACCTCAGGTGAAGTGTGGATTCAGGGTGTGAATATTGCCGATAAAAAGACAGATATTAATAAAGTTCGCCGTGATGTGGGGATGGTATTTCAGCAGTTTAACCTGTTTCCACATAAGACAACATTACAGAACGTTACCTTAGCGCCGATGAAAATCCTCGGCAAGTCAAAAAAAGAAGCCGAGGAAAAAGCATACCAGCTATTAGACAAGGTAGGCTTAAGGGATAAAGCAAACGTGTATCCAGATAATCTTTCTGGTGGACAGAAGCAGCGTGTGGCGATTGCTCGTGCACTTGCTATGGAGCCAAAGGTAATGCTATTCGATGAGCCGACATCAGCACTTGATCCTGAGATGGTTGGTGAGGTTTTGCAGGTAATGAAGCAGCTAGCTTTAGAGGGTATGACCATGGTAGTCGTAACTCATGAGATGGGCTTCGCCCGCGAGGTAGGCGACCGTGTGTTGTTTATGGACGAGGGGTTACTTGTAGAGGAAGGAACACCAGAGCTAATTTTCAGAAATCCACAAAACCCAAGAACACAGGCGTTTTTAAGTAAAGTCCTTTAAAACTTGCACATGTAAATAAGAATTTACACATTCAAGCTGTAAAATACACATCGAAAAAAAGGATTTTAGACAAACAGGAAGAATATATATAATAGGAAAGTGAAATACTATTAGTAATAATTTTCCAGTAACACATCATTCAGAGGAGGGGTTATTTATGAAATATAACCTTCGAGGGCACAACATTGAAGTAACAGAATCATTGAGAGAGTATGTAGAGAAGAAGCTTAGCCGCATTGAAAAGTATTTCGATGAGCTGCCAGCTACTGATGTTCAAGTAACATTGCGTGTGCTGAAGTCTGATCACACGATTGAAGTTACATTGCCTTTAAACGGGATGATGCTTCGCGCTGAAGAGACAAGTGACGATATGTATGCAAGTATTGACTTAGTTGTTGAGAAGTTAGAGCGTCAAATTCGTAAATACAAAACTCGTGTTAACAGAAAGTATGAGAACCAAGGTATCCGTACTCTATTTAAAGAGCTAGCTAATAACCAAGAGGAAAAAGAAGAAGATTTCTCTGTAGTTAAGACTAAAGCATTCAATGTTAAACCAATGGTTGTTGAAGAGGCAATTCTACAGATGAACCTAATTGGACATAACTTCTTCGTATTCTTAAATGCTGAAGAAGATGCTGTAAATGTTGTTTACAAGCGCAACGATGGAAAATACGCTTTAATTAAACCACAAATGTAAATCGCAAAAAACAAGGGCGATAGCCCATAGCAAAAGAAAGCAGCTGCACATACCCTAGTACTATCAGAATGAATGATGGGGGGATAAATGTGCAGCTGTTTTGGTATATGTTTTTATTTTTTGTCGTATGGCTAGCCTCTCATATCGCTTATTGGAATATAAGAAATTCAACATTTATACCTGGCTGGATGATATATACAAGTGTCGGTATTAGCACAGTGATTGTATTGTATTATATTAAGGAACCTGGGCAGATAATCTTATTTACTGCCTTCGTGTTGGGTGTAGTGCAAGCCAACCAAGAGGTTGCATCAGGAGAAAGATGACCAGTGAATTACTCACGTCAAAACACTAGCTACACGAAGCTTGGAGCATGGATTGATATATGAAGTATTGGAGCATGGATTGATATATGAAGTATTGGAGCATGGATTGATATATGAAGTATTGGAACATGGGACGGTTAAAGTGTAATGACCGTCCTTTTTGCGTTGTAATCGCGTTTGCTCGTATATGTTGTCTAATCTATGTTATACTGATAAAATAGCCTTGGATTATATTGGTGAAGGAGTGTTTGATACGTGGTAGTTGGATTATTTAAAAAACTATTCGGAGACGGAAACGCGCGAGATGTAAAAAAGCTACAAAAAATAGTTGATAAAATTAATGCCTTTGAGCCTGAAATATCTGAATTATCGGATGCGGATTTGCAAAGCAAGACTGATAAATTCAAACAGGAGTACGAACAGGGTAAGAGTTTAGATGATATTTTACCAGAAGCCTATGCTGTTGTACGTGAAGCGTCCAAGCGTGTACTAGGTCTGCGTCATTTTGATGTACAGTTAATGGGTGGTATCGTTCTACATCAGCATAGAATTGCTGAGATGCGTACGGGTGAAGGTAAAACGCTAATGGCTACGCTACCTGCTTACTTAAATGCGATTACAGGCAAAGGTGTACACGTAATCACCGTAAATGATTACCTAGCAAAGCGTGACAGTGAATGGATGGGACAAATTCATCAATTTCTCGGATTGACTGTCGGCTTAAATGTACATGGACTTAGCCATGAACAAAAGCAGGAAGCTTACCGTAAGGACATTACATATGGAACGAACAACGAATTCGGCTTTGACTACCTGCGCGATAACATGGTGCTCTATAAAGAGCAATTAGTTCAGCGTCCGCTTTATTACGCCATTATTGACGAGGTTGACAGTATCTTAATTGATGAAGCGCGAACACCGTTAATTATTTCTGGAAAAGGTGAGAAGTCTGCAGATTTCTACAATCAAGCTACGCGCTTTGTTAGAAAGCTGGCCGAAGAAGACTACACCTTAGACGAGAAGGCAAAATCTGTTTCCCTGACGGACGAAGGGGTAACGAAGGCAGAACAGCATTTCAACATTGAAAATCTTTATGATGACCAGAACCTGACAATTAACCATCAAGTTCTGCAAGCCCTTAAAGCTAAAGTCATCATGAAGCGTGATGTCGATTACGTCGTTCAGGACGGTGAGGTTGTCATCGTTGACGAGTTTACGGGCCGTTTAATGCAGGGGCGTCGCTTTAGTGATGGCTTACATCAAGCGATTGAGTCCAAGGAAGGCTTGAAGACCCGTGAAGAGAGTAAAACACTAGCATCAATTACAATTCAGAACTACTTCCGTATGTATGAAAAGCTTGCTGGTATGACTGGTACTGCAAAGACGGAAGAAGAAGAGTTTATGAAAATATACAGTCTTGACGTTGTTACGATTCCAACTAATAGACCAATGATTCGTGAGGATATGCCAGATGTAGTCTATAAGACATTAAAGGGTAAAGTCAACGCCGTCGTTGAAGAAATAGCTGCACGACACCTAGCTGGTCAGCCAGTGCTTGTTGGTACTATTTCAATTGAGAACTCAGAGCTATTCTCACAGCTTCTTACAAAGAAAGGTATTCCACATAGCGTCTTAAATGCGAAATACCATGAACAGGAAGCAGAAATTGTAGCTAAAGCAGGGCAAAAGGGCGCTGTCACAATTGCTACGAACATGGCTGGACGTGGTACGGATATCGTGCTTGGTGCTGACGTCCATGCACTAGGCGGTTTGCATATAATTGGTACGGAGCGCCATGAAAGTAGACGTATCGATAACCAGTTGCGTGGTCGTGCTGGACGTCAGGGTGACCCAGGTTCATCGCAATTCTTCGTATCATTAGAAGACGACTTAATGCGTTTGTTTGGTGGCGAAGCGATTACGGGCATGATGGAGAAAATCGGCTTTGACGAAGACCAACCGTTAGAATCTAGCATGCTATCTCGTGCTATTGAGAAAGCCCAAGAGAAGGTTGAGACTAATAACTTCCAAATACGCCGTCATATCCTACAGTACGATGATGTCATGAACAAACAGCGTGAGATTATGTACAAACAGCGCCGTGAAGTGCTAGAGAATGACAGCATTCGTGATATCGTAGTACAGATGATGGAGGACGTAACGGCTCGCTTAGTAGAAATCTACTGTCCAGCGGAGGAAGTGCCTGAGGATTGGGACATGAAAGGACTTCATGAAGGCTTAATGCGTGTCTATCTTAAGCCTGAGCAACTGTCCTATGAAGAGCTGGACGGTATGCGCTTTGAGCGTGAGCCAGAAGGACTAATCGAATTCTTTAACGAGTTAATCGAAAAAATCTATGCAGACCGTGAGCAGGACCTTGGCGAGCCAATGATGCGTGAGCTAGAGAAGGTAATTGTCCTACGCTCCGTTGATAGTAAATGGATGAATCAAATAGATGCCATGGATCAGCTGCGTCAGGGTATTCACCTGCGTGCCTATGGTCAGCGGGATCCAGTAATGGAATATAACTTTGAGGGATTTGAAATGTTTGAAGAGATGATTTTCTCCATTAAGGAAGAGGTATCTACGCACGTAATGAAAGCTCAAGTACAAGGCAAAGAACAGCTAGAGCGTAAAGAGGTTGCTAAAGGGCAAACTGCTAGTCATGGTGCTATAGGTTTGCTTGGCGGTGCTCAAGGTCCAATGGGTCAGAGCACTAGCCCTAGAGATAAGGAAGTTAAACGCACTCCTTATGTTAATGAAAACAAGGTTGGGCGTAACGACCCATGTCCGTGTGGTAGTGGGAAGAAGCATAAGAAGTGTTGTGGGTAATGATTGTGGGTAAAAGCTTTGAGTAAGAGCTGAGGAACCGCATTCAACGCGTTCACCAAGGCTTGCGGCTTTGAAATATCTAAGTTCGATTACCTAACTTCCAAACTCGCACAAACCGCTCAAACAAGGAAGCTCTGAACGGTAATCCTCACTAAGATATTTTAGCAAAGCCTTCAGCAAGGTTCACTTAGTCGAACACAGCCCCTCAGCACTAAGAAACCAGTTCACTTGCACAGATAGCTAAAAATATATAAATTGAGATAAGCACACAGGTTGACTCCTGTGTGCTTTTTGACTTGTGGTGTTGGTAATATATGAGCTTGATATCGATGAGCGAAGTTTGTCGGAAGCTTTTAGTAGTGCTAGGTGAAAGTGGTGGCATGTAACTCCAACTGTTTGACCGGACGGTAGTTTCTGGAGGGAGTTTTGAGTTTCCAACCTTAAGCCGTAGCAATACTTAAAGCTGTAGGCTTACGTGAGCAAATTAATGTCGAGTCATATATTCTGCCCTTGCCCGCATAGCTTTCAAATATTCGGACAAAATATCTACTATCATCAAACAAACTAGGGAAATTTTTACGCATTAAATATGGAGGTGGCTCCTTTGCAAAGAAAGAAATCACCCTTTGTCCTGCATCGTAGTGTACCAATCAAATATGTGAAGAAGCCAATAGAACTTAGTCATTGCAAAAGGAAACTAGAAAAGATATTTAGCAAGAGCTTAGATTTAACATTTCGCGAGGTGGGTGATCGTTTTCTTATTGCCTATCTGTTTTCAGTTATAGATTTTGACAGATTAGAGCGTACGGTTATCGCACCTTTAAAGGAATATTTACATGAAGATAATGAAGAAAAATTCGAACAAGAGCCACCAGACCGCTACCATCGACTTTTTACCAGTGGGGTAATTAATTTAGAGCGAGAATGGATAGTAATTGCTAGACAAATGATTAAAGGAAGTGCTGTAGTTTTTGAAAGGAACGGAACTAAGCCTGCGTTAATTATGCTACCACAAATTGAGCGTCGACAGGTTATGGAGCCAGAGGGAGAAAAAACTGTCCGTGGGCCACGGGAGGGGTTTATTGAAGACCTTCAGGTGAATATGGGTCTATTACGTAAAAAGCTGCGCACTCCATCCTTGGTTTTTGAAGAAATGACAATAGGCAGTATATCTGAAACAAGGGTAGCAATAGTTTACGTAAAAGGTATATGTGACCCAGAGATAATCAAAGAAGTTCGTGATCGATTGTCATTTATTAATATTCAAAGTGTCCTTGATACAGGCTATTTAGAGGAATTTTTGATTGACCATCCGAGTACACCATTGCCACAAGCGGAGCATACAGAAAAACCAGATAAACTAGTTGCAGAAATACTAGAGGGTCGTGTAGGGATTATCGTCAATGGGGCACCGAGTGTGGTAATTGTGCCGACAATTTTTACGCAGTTTATTCAGGCAGCTGAAGACCACTATGAAAACTACTGGTATGCTACGGCATTAAGAATGATCCGTATACTAGGAATCACTTTAGCTCTGTTTCTTCCAGGGTTTTGGGTCGCTCTCACAACTATGCATCAGGAAATGCTACCTACCCCACTAGTACTTAAATTAGCTGGGGCTCGAGAAGGAGTGCCATTTCCAACGGCAGTTGAAGCATTTGTTATGGAGTTAGCTTTTGAATTATTGCGGGAAGCAGGTTTAAGATTACCGTCACAGATTGGACCTGCTGTTAGTATCGTAGGTGCTCTAATTATTGGTCAAGCTGCTGTTGAAGCAGGACTAGTATCTCCTTCATTAGTAGTTGTTGTTGCAGTGGCTGGGGTATCTTCGTTTCTAATACCTTCATATCGTTTGTCGATTGGATTGAGGCTTCTACGATTTGTGGTCCTGTTTGTCAGTGCTGTACTGGGCTTAATTGGATTAGTCTTATTAGCAATACTGATGTTGGTACATTTAAACTCTATGCAATCTTACGGCACTCCTTACTTTGAGCCGTTGTCGCCAATTAAGTATAGTCAATTTCGTGATTTTGCTTTACGAAAAGACTGGCGCTCTAAGGCTAAGGACGTTTACAATATTGGACTTAATCGTGCGGAAAACAAAGTGTCTCCAGAAAGACCAGCAATTTCAGAAATGGGTAACTATAGAAAAGAGTAATGGGATTACAACAAATTATAGATATAGGTTAGGAGGGCTGTTTTTGTATGAAATCACAAGAAATTATGGCAGTACCAAAAAAGTGGATTTCTAATGCACAGCTCTTCTTTGTTATTGTAGTTATTAGAAACACAATTGCCATAAGTATTACTCCAGCAATAACAGGGGGTTATACTAGACAGGACGTATGGATTGTCGTAATATTAGCTAGTTTTTTGAACTTGATTGTTGTTTGGTTTTTGCTTGCTTTACACCGAAGCTTACCCACCTTTAAGCTAGAACAGTTATGTGACCATATCTTAGGTAAATATTTAGGTAAAATAGCAATTGTAATATTTTTTGTTTATTTTTTTTCTTTAGCAACTGCAATGACAGCTTATATGGCCCATACTAATCAGACAATTCTACCAGAAACACCACGTTCGGTAATTAAATGGTGCTTCTTATTTGTGTGCTTTTATTCTTTATATAGAGGTCCAGCAAGTGTAATAAGAAGTGGCGGGCTGTTTTTTACTATTCTAATCCTTGCAAGCATAACACTTGTTTTCTTTTTGCTACCAGATTTAGACTTTCAGGAATTTAAGCCAATTATGTATCACGGCTGGGAACCTTTACTGGTGGGTTTACTAGTACCCACAGTGCTGTTTTTTGAGACTTTATTTATTTTACATATTTTGCCGATGGTTAAGACTACAAAATGGACATATCGTGTTCCGTATTTGGCTCATTTGCTGGCAGGTTTATTACTCCTAATAGTAAGTGGTAGTTTAGTGGCTGTGTTTGGAGCTAAAGAAGCTGAAGAACTTCAGTTTCCACTATTCACCTTGGTCAGGGCGGTATCTGTTGCTGGCTTTTTAGAGCGTTTAGAGTTTATGGTTGTAGGTATTTGGTATGCTAGTATATTTTTGACAGTAACGATGTTTCTTTATGTGTGTCGGGAGTTGTTTTTGCATATGTTTAAACGACTAAACAAACACACTAAATATGTCAATGTGGCACTTATACTAGTTGTTGGGATTATTAAGCCGCACTTATTCCCCGATATGCACTCATTGTTGCAGTTTTATAATGTAGGCACCTATGGCGTAATAGGTTTGTTTATTGGTGGAATTATGCCAATATTACTCTACGTTACTATGCGCATTCGTAGAAAAGGGGTGTAGAATTGAGACAAACTGTTGTAATAATTATAATATTGATAATGAGCCTAACTTGTAGTGGTTGCTGGAATCGACAAGAGCTTGATCAAATGGATATTCTACTAGGTGCGGGGCTTGATATTGTTGACAATGAGGTGTTAGTAGCTGCTCAGGTAGCTAGGGCTGGAATCCTGGCTGCGGATGTTCCGCAGGAGCCTGCCTTTAGGGTATATTCAGCGACGGGAAGAACTGTATTTGATGCTATTCGTAACGTAACCTTAACTTCCGCTAATAAAATGTTTTGGGGACACCATCAAGTGCTATTGATAGGTGAAGAATTTGCCAAGGATGGTATCATGGAGGGAATAAGTTTTTTTGCCCGCGATCACGAGGTTAATCGTTTTGTTGATTTAGTACTGTTCAAAGGTGATATAGAAGAGGTTATGAATATGCATGTTGCAAAAAAGTCCCTACCAATGCTAGAGCTAAGGTCACTAATAGAAAACTATGCAGCAAATGCCAAGGTAATTGAAATGCCAGTTAGCAATTTTATGAAGATAAACTCTACTCCTGGTATTTGTGTAGTTGTACCGATTTTAACAGTAAATGAAGTAGCTGGGCAGTCTGTATTTAAACTAGATGGTACTGCTTTAATTGCAGAAAATAAATTAGTAGGTGAGTTGACTGCTAATGAGACACGCGGGCTACTGTGGTTATTAAATCGTGTTAAAAGTGCTATTCTAGTGATTGATGTTACCGAAACAGCAAAAAAAAATGACTTTGCAATTAGAGAAGTAAGTCTAGAAGTTCTAGCGGCGAGTACAAAAATAGTTGCTAACGGCAATCTAAAATTTACAGTGGAGTCAGAAGTAGAAGTAAGCTTCGGCGAAGATATATTTCGCGAGAAAATTTATAGAGACCAGGAATCAGAAATAAAAGCGATGATTGAGGAAGAGGCAGCTAAGCTTATCGAGCGTGAGATAGAAAGGTTATTAGAGATTACACAGGAGCTGCAAACCGATCCTGCTGGGTTTGGTCGAGCAATGTATCGTCAGCGCCCTAATGAGTGGAGAGAAATTGAAGCGGGTTGGTGTGAGGAAACCTATCCAAGCATTGAGGTTAGTTATGATATAAATGTGTCGATAACTGGACGCATGATGCTAAGGGAATATGATTCTATGAATTAATTTTGTTTACTAGGTACTGCTAAAAATATTAGTAATCGACAACAATAGTATGATATAATGTTAGACTGTAATCGATAAGTTAGGGTTAGAAGTTAGGAGTGCAGTAACTATGTTATTAAGTGAAATAAAGTCAGATGTATTAAAACTTAAGCAGAGCTTTGAAGATATCAGGAGGTCTCTTTGACGTAACAACTAAGCAAAAGAAAATTGCTGAGCTTGAAGCAGTCATGGGTGAGCCGAATTTCTGGGATAATCAGCAGGAAGCGCAGAAGCTTATAAATGAAGCGAATGCTATCAAGAAAATCGTAGAGCGTTTCCACGAGCTCCAGCGGCTACATGATGATATGAACACCTTTTACGAGTTAATAGAAGAAGAGCAAGATGAGAGTCTATTACCTGATTTACATAAAGCAATCAAGGATTTAACGGAAGAACTAACATCCTTTGAATTAGAGTTAATGCTAGATGGGCCCTATGACCGTAATAATGCAATCCTAGAAATTCACCCAGGTGCTGGAGGTACTGAGTCCCAGGACTGGGCGGAGATGCTGTTACGACTATATACACGCTGGGCAGAACAACGAGGCTTCCAAGTAGAGACCCTCGATTATTTAGCAGGAGATGAAGCAGGACTTAAGAGTGTAACACTGCTAATAAAAGGCTATAACGCCTATGGGTACTTATCTACAGAGCGTGGAGTTCATCGTTTAGTACGTATTTCACCCTTTGACGCAGCTGGAAAAAGGCACACGTCCTTTGCATCTGTTAATGTCATGCCTGAATTAGAAAATGATGTTGATATAGATTTGAAGCAGGATGATTTAAAAGTAGATACTTATCGCTCAGGTGGTGCGGGAGGACAGCATGTTAACACTACTGACTCCGCCGTTAGAATAACTCATCTTCCAACAGGGGTAGTAGTAACGTGTCAGTCGGAGCGTTCACAAATTAAGAATCGAGCGTCGGCGATGAAAATGCTCATGGGTAAATTAGTAGAACGCAAACTAGACGAGCAAAAGCAGGAAACCTTAGCCATCCGTGGCGAACAAAAGGAGATAGGCTGGGGTAGTCAAATTCGTTCCTATGTTTTTCATCCATACTCAATGGTCAAAGACCATCGCACCAACGTTGAGATTGGTAATGTGCAAGCCGTCATGGATGGTAATATTAATCCGTTTATTGACGCATACCTACGTCAGAAGTTGGCGGTGAATGACTAATGATGGCGAAGCTAAAGAAAGACTCAACTAGGGAAATTATTAGAGATTATGCTTTATTAACCGTCGGCTGTTTGTTTCTAGCCTTAGCGTTAAACTGGTTTCTAGTCCCAAATAAACTGGCGTCAGGTGGAATAAGTGGTATAGCGAATATCCTTTTCCATGTAACAGGTATATCTGTGGGTATAATATTCCTTGTTATTAATGTACCAGTATTTATTATTGGGACAATGATTTTAGGCTCAAAAACAGGTGTTAAGTCCTTTGTTGGGCTAATACTTGTATCGGTATTCATTTTCGCGACTGAGTGGATAGCGCCGATAACAGACAACCTACTGTTGGCCGCCTTATACGGTGGACTCCTTATTGGTACAGGCCTAGGACTCGTGTTTCGAGCTAGGGCGAGCACTGGTGGAACGGATTTAATCGCCCAGGTAGTCAATAAGTTTACTGGCTTAAGCTTAGGTATATGTATGCTCTTTATTGATGGACTTGTCATATTAACAGCGGCAATTGTCTTTGGTGCCGAGTTTGCACTAATGGCCTTAATAGCTTTATATGTAACGAGTAAAACGATTGATTTAATTCAAGAAGGCTTTAGCTTTGAGAAAATGGTCTTTATTATTTCCGATAAATCAGACGAGCTACAGGAAGCAATCCTCACAGATATCAATCGTGGGGTAACAAAGCTACAAGCGCAGGGTGGGTTTACTGGTCAGGACAAACCAATGCTAATGTGTGTTGTCGAACAGAAAGAAATCACAGCCCTTAAACATTTAGTCAAGCATGTTGATGAAAATGCATTTATAATAGTAGGGAACGCCCAAGAAGTTGTTGGCCGAGGCTTTCGAGGAGTATCTAAAGACTATAAAGCAAACAATAGTGAACATCCACAGCAATCATAAAAAACAAAAACACAAAAAACACAATAAAACACAATAAATGCAATAAAATACAAAAAATACAATAAGTAAATATAATACGGAGGTTAATGAATATGGCTAGAGTATTACCAGAAGTACAATTAACGACGGAACAGCTATGCATGTTGAAAGAAAAAGCACAGCGCATTCGTCAAGACATTTGCATTATGACCTGTCAGGCAAAGTCAGGACATCCAGGGGGATCATTATCTGCAGCAGATATCTTAGCTTACCTTTATTTTCAGGAAATGAATGTCGATCCGAAAAACCCTAAGAATCCAGACAGAGACCGCTTTGTATTAAGTAAAGGGCATGCGTCACCAGTCTTGTACGGCGCATTAGCTGAGAAAGGCTACTTTCCACGTGCAGAACTAGAGAACTTCCGTAAAATTGGCGCAATGCTACAAGGGCATCCAGAGATGAAGGGTATTCCTGGTGTTGATATGAGCACAGGCTCCTTAGGACAAGGCTTAGCGGCAGCTAACGGTATGGCCTTAGCTGGCAAGCTAGATAAGATGGACTATCGTGTATTTGTAATGATGGGCGATGGTGAAATCCAAGAGGGCATGATATGGGAAAGTGCGATGGCAGCGGCCCATTATAAGCTTGATAACGTAACGGCCTTCCTTGATTACAATGGTCTTCAAATTGATGGTCCTACAGAAGAAGTAATGGCCCTAGGCGATGTGGCTGCAAAGTGGCAGTCGTTTAATTGGCACACAATTGAAATCAATGGACATTGCTTTGAAGAGATACATGCGGCGGTACAAGAAGCAAAAACAATTAAAGACAAGCCGACAATTATAATTGCTCAGACTTTAAAGGGTAAAGGCGTATCATATATGGAGAATCAGGTTGGCTGGCATGGAAACGCTCCAAGCCAAGAACAGCTTGACCGCGCATTAGCAGATTTATGTGACATAGTGGATGCAGGAGGTGCTGAGTAATGACCAAAATAGCAACTAGAGATGCCTATGGTAAGGCGTTAGTAGAAGTAGGTAAGAAAAATCCAAATGTCGTAGTATTAGATGCTGACTTATCGAAGTCAACTAAGACTGCAGATTTTGCGGCAGCATTTCCAGAGCGTTTCTTCGATATGGGAATCGCAGAGCAGGGCATGATGGGTACGGCTGCTGGTTTTGCAGCAGCAGGTAAGATTCCTTTTGCAAGTACATTTGCCGTGTTTGCAACTGCACGCGTGATGGATCAGGTACGTAACTCCATTGCTTATCCAAAGCTCAATGTAAAAATCGCGGCAACACATGCTGGTTTAACTGTAGGTGAAGATGGTGGATCCCACCAAGCAATTGAAGATGTAGCATTGATGCGTGCTGTGCCTAATATGACCGTAGTCGTTCCTGCTGATGCAGAAGAGACAAGACAGGTTATAGAAAAGGCAGTTGAGTTTGACGGTCCAATGTACATAAGACTGGGTCGCCCAGGAGTACCTGTAATCTTTGACGAGAATTATAAATTTGAAATTGGTAAGGGTCATATGCTACGCCCTGGTAAAGATGTAACAATCGTTGCTACTGGTCTAATGGTTAGTAAAGCGATTGAAGCGAGTGAAAAACTTCAAGAAGAAGGAATCTCTGCTCGCGTTATTAACATCTCTACAATTAAGCCAATTGACAAAGATATTATTATCCAAGCAGCTATGGAAACAAACGCTATAGTAACCGCAGAAGAGCATAATATAATTGGTGGACTAGGCAGTGCTGTTGCAGAAGTAGTAGCAGAAAATCATCCAGTGAAAATGAAACGCGTAGGCGTTGAAGACACATTCGGCGAGTCAGGGACACCTGACGCACTACTTGAGAAATATGGTTTAACCGTAGATAAACTAGTAGAAGCAGTAAAGTCTTTACATAAAAAATAAGCAATAATACTTGTCCGATTAACATGAATACCTGTCCCACCCTTTGCATATATATGATTATATATTCGAAGGGTGGTTTTATTTTTACTATACTAAATGTATATTCGTAAGCTTGCTATTAATATGGGGGTGGACAAGTTTGAAGCAGTTTAAAGTTGTTAAAATTGATAAGAAGCATTGGATGTGGTTAGGAATAAGTGTCACCATTGTATCCTTAGCCATAATTTTAAGCATGTGTACAGGCAGTCCTTTTATCGGGGATCGAACGAATACAGAGGCTAGCAGTGAAAATGTGGAGGAAAGTAAGGAACAATCTACTGCTGAGATAGAACAACAAAGGATGAACGCTAAGCGTTGGTATAATCAATCCTGTGCCCTATGCCATGGCGAACAATTAGAAGGGCGTTTGCAAAACCCGCCATTACTAAACACAGCGAAAAAATATACAGCAGATCAAGTGTATACAATAATCATTGACGGAAGGGGAGACATGACAGGTGGATTCCTCCAAGGTGACGAAGCTAGGGCAGTTGCAGAATGGCTAATAGAAATAGATAAATAAAATAGATAACAGAATAGGTAACTAAATAGATGACAGAATTATCTCCCGTTTAAATGGCGGGAGTTTTTTAAATTAATTCATAAAAACCCATTGAAAAAATATTCATTAATATGTATAATGTTGCAATAATTACTTTGCTTTTTAATAATTACGTCAAGAAATTTTAAAACGATAATAAGACGTGATAGAGTAAAAGATAATGATAAGTATGTCTAGTGATAGTTTAAAAGTTAACGTAGGTTATATTGAATTATCTTATACATGTTATATAGTTTGCTTTAATACAAGTTTAGGGGGAATTCAAATGAAAATAAAGGTCGGAATTATTGGTGTTACAGGCTACGGAGGAATTGAACTACTGCGCTGGCTGAAAAATCACCCTTATATAGAAGTTGCATATCTAGGCTCACACTCTCAGGCTGGCTTAGATATTGCAGATGTATATCCTCACTTACAAGGGCAGCTTGAATATGTCAGTGATACACAGCTACAGGAGATAAATGCCGATGTGATTGCAGAAAAGGTAGAGCTGGTATTCCTTAGTCTGCCATCGGGAATCAGTAGTTCATTAGTGCCTAACCTGCTTGAAAAAGATTTAAAAGTTATAGATCTAGCTGGAGACTTCCGTATACGTGATGCATCGATTCACGAACAGTGGTATAAGAAGCAGGCGCCAGACCGACGAAGCCAAAGCCAAGGAGTATATGGTTTGACGGAGTTTAATCGCGCAGATGTGGCAAAGGCAAGCTTTGTATCCAATCCTGGCTGCTATCCAACGAGCGTAGCCCTAGGCTTAGCGCCGCTACTGTTACACGATTTAATAGAAGCAAAGGGCATTATTATAGATGCGAAGTCAGGAACATCAGGTGCAGGTAGGGGAGCGGCAGTGGGCACACTGTTTTCAGAAGTACAGGAGAGTATTCATGCATATAAAATCGGCGCCCATCAGCACACTCCAGAAATCGAACAGTTTCTAGCTGACGTAACAGGCAAAGATGTATTAACAACATTTACACCACACCTTGTGCCAATGACACGTGGAATCTTAAGCACAATGTATGGTCAGTTAACGGATAAAGCTAGAGAAATGAACTTAACAAGCGACTCACTACAGGAATTTTACCAAGGCTTTTATGAAAAAGAAAAATTCGTCCGTATTCATAAATCTGGCGATTTTCCAAAGACTAAATTTGTATACGGTACTAACTTTTGTAATATCGGGGTATATGTTGAAGA
Organism: Desulfuribacillus alkaliarsenatis; assembly: GCF_001730225.1. Classification (NCBI taxonomy): domain Bacteria; kingdom Bacillati; phylum Bacillota; class Desulfuribacillia; order Desulfuribacillales; family Desulfuribacillaceae; genus Desulfuribacillus; species Desulfuribacillus alkaliarsenatis. The sequence goes on from NZ_MIJE01000003.1 coordinate 19,853, forward strand.
GCGAACTGAGCGTGTAATAGTTGTATCTGCTATAGATAACATGGTCAAAGGCGCTGCTGGGCAGGCGATACAGAATATGAACGTAATGTACGGCTGGGATGAAGCAACTGGCATTGACAATATACCGCTTATCCCATAGCAAATTAATAAATAAATAAATGAATAATAATACTGTATAAAATGAATATTTATGCAATCATCGCTTAACATGATGCAAGATAGGAGTGTATAAAAATGGATTTTAAAATAGTAGATGGTGGCACAATAACAACACCAAAAGGATTTAAGGCACAGGGAGTTTACGCAGGAATTAAGCGTAAACGTAATGATTTAGGAATATTGTATTCAACAAACCCTGCAAATGCAGCAGGAGTTTATACATTAAATGTTGTCCAGGCAGCACCATTAAAGCTGACAAAGGAGTCAATTTTAAAATCAAAGCAGCTGCAGGCCCTAGTAGTAAATAGCGGTAACGCCAATGCTTGTACAGGAGTCGAAGGAGACAAAAACGCCCGCAAAATGCAAGAGCTTGTGGCGACAGGTCTAGATATCCCTAATGAACTAGTGGGTGTAGCATCTACAGGAGTTATTGGACAACAGCTACCGATGGATTGTGTGGAAAAGGGTATTGAAATGGCACTTGCCGATTTATCAGAAAACGGAGGTCCAGCCTTTAGTGAGAGTATTTTAACGACTGACTTGATAGAGAAAAATATCGCAGTTCAAGTTGAAATTGCAGGTAATACAGTTTCAATTGCTGGATCGGCAAAAGGCTCAGGAATGATTCATCCGAATATGGCAACAATGCTTGGATTTATTACTACAGACGCTGGTATTGAGCATGAAGTGCTGCAGAAGCTACTTGCAACGGCAACTGACCAGACATTTAACATGATAACAGTTGATGGTGATACAAGTACAAATGATATGGTTGTAGTCATGGCGAACGGTCAATCTGGGGTGAACATAGATGAGTCACATCCAGAGTGGAATAAATTTGTTAGTGCTTTTACCCATGTATCTGAATACTTGGCGAAGGCAATTGCCCGAGATGGCGAAGGAGCGACGAAGCTTATTGAAGTTACTGTTACCAATGGTGCTAGCTTTGAAGAAGCGGCGATGATTGCGAAATCGGTTATAGGAAGCTCTTTAGTGAAATCAGCAATTTTTGGAGCAGATGCGAACTGGGGTAGAATTGTAGCTGCGGCTGGCTATAGCGGCGCTCAATTTAACCCAGATAAAATAGACGTGTACCTGATGGGGACACTTATTTTCCAAAATGGTATGGGCGTAGACTTTGATGAAGAAGCCGTACAGGCAAGAATGCAGGAGGAACTGATTCCGATAGAAATCAATCTGCACCAAGGAGAGGCACAGGCTCGCGCATGGGGCTGCGACTTAACCTATGACTATGTAAGAATTAATGCGAGCTATCGAACCTAGATAAAAGTGTGAGTAGTAGTGCTCGAAACGGGTTTAGCTCACTCACTAGGTTTGCGACTTTGATCGTACTAAAGCTTGATTTCCTATCGCTTCAAACTCCCTTCGGTCAAACAGGTGAAGCGCGACATAGGAAATCTTCGCTAAGTACGATTAGCAAAGTCTCCAACAATGATCGTTCCGCCAAACCCATTCCAAGCACTACAGCTAAGCTGCATCACTTTTGTTGTAGGTGACGTGGTGTATCTTCAGAATATGTGGCGTGGTGTCGATGAGCGAACTTTGGCGGAAGCTTCTAGTAGTGCTTAGCGAAGGATTGGCTAAAGGCTCCACGTGTCTGACCAGAGGGAGTTGTGGAGTCAGCCAATCCGAGCTTTAGCAATACAGAAGCTGGAGGCTATAGTGAGCGAATTGATACTACGTCACATATTCGCTGATTTACTTACAAGTTCCGCTAATCTACTTACAAGATTTTCTGAACAACCACTAGAAAGGAAGCAATTTAGAAAAATGGAGGTCTACGGAATGAATGCCGTTTTGCATAGAGCGCAAATATTGGTAGAAGCACTACCATATATACAGAAATTTTCAGGCAAGATCGTTGTCGTCAAATACGGCGGCAGCACAAGGAATGAGGACTCAACCTCGTTCTTTCAAGACTTAGTAATGATGAAGCAAGTTAACATCCACCCAGTGGTTGTCCATGGCGGTGGTCCAGAAATCACAGCACTTTTAGAATCTATGGGCTCCCAGGTACAGTTTGTGAACGGCCTACGGGTAACAGACCATACGGTTTTAGACGCTGCCAGTATGGTACTAGTAGGAAAAATAAATAAACAGATTGTCTCGCAAATCCAGTCCTATGGAGGAAACGCCATCGGCTTAAGTGGTATTGATGGCAAATTATTACTAGCCGAGAAAAAGCAATCAAAGGATGTTGATTTAGGTTATGTTGGTGAAATTAAAGAAGTAAATTGTACGCTGTTACGCGGCTTAATCGAACAGGGGTATATACCAGTAATATCACCTCTAGGTGTAGACCATCAGGGTCAACGCTACAATATTAACGCAGACACCGTAGCTGCTGTTGTTGCGGGTGCTCTAAATGCTGAGAAGCTTGTGCTTTCAACAAATGTTGCAGGGCTTTATGTTGAAGAAAACGGTGAGAAGCAGACAATCTCCGCTATAGGCGCAAAAAAAATTGCAGAATACATTGCCAGCGGGCAAATCCATGGCGGGATGGTACCTAAAGTCCAGGCATGCTTAGAGGCTTTAAGTAGGGGAGTACAACGAACACACATTGTCGATGGTCGCCAGGAGCATGTATTACTACTAGAATTGTTAACAGATACAGGGGTTGGCACAATGGTTACAAAGGAGGACGATGTTTAATGAGTTCTACTGAAGTAAACGAACAGCAAGTTGAGAAACAGAGCAACCTAATGACCACATACAATCGTTGGCCGATTACGGTAGACCGTGGTGAAGGGAGCTACCTTTGGGATGTTGATGGAAAGGAATATCTTGATTTCACATCAGGAATTGCTGTTAATCAATTTGGACATAGCTATCCACCAATGGTAAAAGCGATTCAAGCACAGGCAGAAAAGCTAATTCATGTATCAAACTTGTTTGCAATCCCGAATCAGGAGCAACTAGCAGATGCTCTAGTTGAGGAAGCAGGCTATGGGAAGGTGTTTTTTGCAAATAGTGGTGCTGAAGCGAATGAAGCGGCAATTAAATTAGCAAGACGCTATCATCAAAAAATACGACATGAAAACCGATACGAAATTATTACATTTCAGAAGTCCTTTCATGGACGGACATTAACGACGATAACAGCAACGGCTCAGCCGAAGTATCAGGAAGGATTTTTGCCGTTACCTGATGGGTTTAAATATTGTCCGTTAAATGACATCAACGCGGTAAAACAAGCAATTACCGATAACACTGCAGCAATAATGTTTGAACTAATTCAAGGCGAGGGTGGCGTTCACGTTATTGACCGCGACTTCTTACAAGAATTAAAGGAACTGGCAGAAAAGCATAACATTTTGTTAATCGTAGATGAAGTCCAGACGGGAATCGGCAGAACAGGCACTATGTTTGCGTGGCAGCAGTTTGATTTCCAACCAGACATCTATACCCTTGCTAAAGGATTAGGTGGTGGAGTACCTATAGGTGCTTGTGTGGCTAAGGATGAGGTTGCCAAAGCCTTTGTTCCAGGGACTCATGCTTCGACATTTGGCGGAAATCCACTAGTAACAGCAGCGGCAAACACGATAATTTCGGAATTACAAAGGCAAGAGGTGCAAGAGCAGTTTCAAGCTAATGTCATAGATGTAGAGCAACGACTTAAGTTATTGAAAAACCAATATCCAGACTTAATTATAGAATCCAGGGGACTGGGGTTGCTACGGGGCGTGCAATTAGACGAAGCAATTCCTGTAATGGACGTAATCGTGAAATGTAGAGTAAAGGGTCTTTTAATTACACCAGCTGGTGATAATACCCTACGATTGTTACCGCCTTTTAATGTCAGTCCACAAGAAATTGAGAAGGCGTTTACTATCATTCGTGAAGTTTTAGGGGAATTTACGGACAAAAACAGTGAGAGCTAGGATGGGGGTATATGATGAAAGGACTACTTGTACTTGAAAACGGAGATGTTTTTGAAGGCAATCTAATTGGAAATCTTAGCAATACGTACGGAGAGGTCGTCTTTAATACGGGTATGACTGGTTACCAGGAGGTACTTACTGACCCTTCGTATGCAGGTCAAATTGTAATTATGACCTACCCGCTAATTGGGAATTATGGGATAAATGTTGATGATCATGAATCGTATCGTTCCCATGTTGCAGGCTTTATCATTGGGGAAATGTGTCCTACACCGAGTAATTTCCGCAGTTCATTTACAATTGATGAGTATTTGAAGTCCCAAGGTGTTGTTGGCCTGTCTGATATTGATACTCGACAGTTAGTACGGATAATCCGTGAAAATGGCACTATGAAGGGTCATATTGTTCCAGAGGAGCAGGTGAAGAATCCTTATCAGGAGATAGTTGTTGATGACCTAGAGTTTCCAGATATATCGAAGGATTTAGTAGCCCGTGTATCGAGGAAAATACGCGCCACTTTTGATCCAGCTAATGTAAAGAAACCAACTCATCATATTGTAATTTATGACTTTGGATTCAAGCAAAATATGATTCGCTCCTTACATGTCATTGGCTGCAAAGTCACGATTGTTCCGTTCAACACCTCCCTTGACGAAGTAGCTAAATTAAATCCTGATGGTATTTTGTTCTCCAATGGACCAGGGGATCCAATGGATATTGTAGCAATAACGCCCGAGTTAAGGCGGGTGGCGGAAGCGTTCCCGACGATGGGAATCTGCTTTGGACATCAGATGCTAGCGTTAGCCTTTGGAGCTAAAACGAAAAAGATGCGCTACGGACATCGTGGTAGCAATCATCCAGTGAAAGATTTAAGAAACGGAAAGGTGTATATCACCTCACAAAACCATGGCTATATTGTTGAACCAGAGTCACTTAAAGGAACAGATATGGAAGTCACCCACATCAACGTAAACGACGGGACCGTTGAAGGAATCGAGCACAATTCTTTGCCGATATTCAGTGTGCAATACCATCCGGAAGCGTGTCCAGGACCTAAGGACTCCCTGTATTTCTTCGGTGAATTTATAAATATGATTAATACCCATAAAGAAAGGTGTGAAGCGGCTTGCCAAGAATAGAATCGATTAGAAAGGTACTTGTAATTGGATCAGGTCCGATAATCATCGGGCAAGCTGCGGAGTTCGACTATGCAGGCACGCAGGCCTGTAACGCATTAAAAGAAGAGGGCATTGAGGTTGTGCTTGTAAATAGCAACCCTGCAACAATTATGACGGATCAAGGAATTGCCGACAAGATTTATATCGAGCCTCTGACCGTTCGTTCGCTGAAACAAATTATTGCCCGTGAGCGTCCTGATGGTCTTTTACCTACACTAGGTGGGCAGACGGGTCTCAACCTTGCAGTGAAGCTCTCGGAAGCAGGAATATTAGATGAATACAACGTAAAGCTTTTAGGAACTTCCTTGGAAGCAATTCAAAAGGCCGAGGATAGAGACTTATTCCGTACGTTGATGCTAGAAATTGGACAGCCGATACCAGAAAGTGAAATAATAGATAATTTAGTAGAGGCGGAGCAGTTTGCAGCCCGTGTTGGATTCCCATTAATTATTCGCCCAGCGTATACATTAGGAGGCTCTGGTGGTGGTATTGTCGATGACCATGAACAGCTACGGGAGGTTGTCAGCCGTGGCTTATCGCAGAGTCCTATCGGCCAAGTTTTAATAGAAAAGAGTATCAAGGGCTGGAAGGAAATCGAGTACGAGGTTATGAGGGACTCGAACGACACCTGCATAACCATTTGTAATATGGAAAATCTTGATCCAGTTGGCGTGCATACAGGTGATAGTATCGTTATCGCACCTTCACAGACCCTAACAGACTGTGAATACCAGCTATTACGGACAGCTTCCTTAGACATTATTCGAGCCCTAAAAATTGAAGGTGGCTGTAATGTCCAGCTTGCCTTAAATCCTTTTAGCTTTGAATATTGTGTAATCGAAGTAAATCCTCGTGTAAGTCGCTCTAGTGCTCTAGCTTCTAAGGCGACAGGCTACCCAATAGCCAAAGTAGCTGCAAAAATTGCCATTGGCTTACACTTAGACGAAATTCTAAATCCTGTTACAGGATTAACATATGCTAGTTTTGAACCAGCATTAGATTATGTAGTAGTGAAAATACCGCGCTGGCCATTTGATAAATTTCCAGAGGCTAATCGTACGCTAGGTACACAGATGAAAGCAACAGGGGAAGTCATGTCGATTGCGCGCACAATTGAAGGGGCACTTTTAAAGGCTGTTCGTTCATTAGAGTTAAAGGTGCAAACCCTACGTCATCCAAAGTTTGCTGATTGGACCCTGGAACAGCTAACGGAAAAGCTCAGTCAAGAACCTGATGACCTACGCTTATTTGTACTAGCTGAAGCATTGCGAAAGGGAATGACTGTTAATAAGGTTCGCGCCCTGACAGAAATCGATCCATTTTTTACAGAGAAAATATTAAACATCGTACACTGGGAGGATGAGGTTAAAAAGTCGAAGCTAGATTTTGTCTCAGCTGAAAAAATGCGTACATGGAAGAAGGTTGGATTTTCCGATGCCTATATTGCAGATTTATTAAATGAAGGTATAAAGGCAAGGACGAGTACAGATGAAAGCATAAGCTTTAGCAACAAAAGCAAATACGAACAACGGTGGATTTCTGAACTTGATGTACGTCGTAAACGTAAACAACTTAAGGTTTTACCAGCTTATAAGTTAGTAGATACATGTGCTGCAGAATTTCCGGCGACAACACCGTACTACTACTCAACCTATACTGGAGAAGATGAAGTAGAGCAGACTGATAAGGAAAAAATCCTCGTCATCGGGTCAGGTCCAATTAGGATAGGTCAAGGGATTGAGTTCGACTACTGTTCGGTCCATGCAATTTGGGCTTTAAAAGAAGCAGGCTATGAAGCTGTTATCATCAATAACAATCCTGAAACAGTGAGTACCGATTTCAATGTCGCCGATCGTCTGTATTTTGAACCATTAACTTTAGAAGATGTATTAAATATTGCAGAGAAAGAACAAATTAAAGGCGCCTTCGTACAGTTTGGTGGTCAAACAGCGATTAATCTCGTCCATGGGCTTGTTGAGTATGGTATAGAAATTCTCGGAACTTCCGTAGAAGGTATTGACCTAGCTGAAGACCGTGATAAGTTCCGCAAGCTCCTAGACCGTCTTAATATACCGCAGACAATAGGTGCAATGGCAGAAAACGTGGAGGAAGCACTAAAGGTTGCTGCAGATATCGGCTACCCATTGATGGTGCGACCGTCATATGTTATCGGTGGGCGTGCAATGCAGGTGATTCATGAGCAATCAGAGCTAGAGCGCTACCTCGAAGAAGCAGTTGATGTTTCTCCAGGACGACCTGTACTGCTTGATCAATACTTACCAGGCAAGGAAGTGGAAGTTGATGCCGTAGCTGATGATGAAGTTGTACTAATTCCAGGAATTTTTGAACACATCGAGCGAGCAGGAGTACACTCAGGAGATAGTATGGCAGTCTATCCGCCGCAGAATGTAAGCCAGCAGGTACTAGACACATTAATACAGCATACGACAAATATTGCCCGGGAAATGAAAGTCCGTGGCCTAATTAATATCCAATACGTAGTCGTTGATGAGGTTGTCTACGTGCTTGAGGTAAACCCAAGAGCATCACGAACAGTACCAATTATAAGTAAGATTACTGATACACCACTTGTGCAAATGGCAACTAGGGTAGGACTAGGAGAGTCACTAAAAGCTATGGGCTATGAAAGCGGCTTAATTCCAAACCGTGATTTTGTCGCCGTGAAAGCACCAATATTCTCCTTTGAAAAGATGAGTAACGTAGACATTTCCCTAGGGCCTGAGATGAAATCCACTGGTGAGGTTTTAGGTATAGCCCGAAACTTTGTCGGAGGTCTTGGAAAAGTATTTGCCACAGGACATATTCGTGAAGCTGCAGAATCTCAGCAGCCAGGGCTATTATGCTCTATTACAAATCGTGAAAAAGAGGCTGGAATCGAGCTGATTAAGAAATTTGCTGCATTAGGCTTCAAACTCTATGCTACTCCGACAACGGCTAAGGCACTTGCAGAAGCTGGGCTGGAGGTGCAGGAAGTTCCTTGGCAGCATGTGCAAATACGGGAAATGTTCCGTCGAAAAGAAATTAATCTTGTATTAAACATCCCTACACTAGGAAAAGACCCAAATCGTCAAGGCTTTAAGCTAAGAAGGTTAGCTGTAGAATTTGGAGTTGGTTGTCTAACTGCCCTAGATACAGCAGAAGCACTATGCCAAAGTATTGAAGAGCAGGATAAATACTTGCCATTCACGCTGGAGGAATTTCTCGGTGGGGAGTTCTTGCAGCAGATTAAATAATGATGTATTGGTGACGTGCTTGGAACGGGTTCAACTCACTCACAAGGCTTGCGACTTTGATAGTACTAAGCTCGACTTCCGATAGCTTCAAACTCGACTTCGTCTCAGACAGGTGAAGCTTGCATCGGAAACCTTCACTAAGTACTATTAGCAAAGTCTCCAGCAAAGTTTGCTCCGTCGAACCCATCCCAAGCACTCGGTAACGCTAAGTTGATGAATATGCAATCATGTGTAACTGTTATGTTTATGTAGCTACAGAATAGTTGGCTCGGTGTCGATGAGCGAACTTTGGCGCAAGCATTTAGTAGTGCTAGGCGATGAGCTGGCAAGTTAAGCTCCACCTGTTTGAGCCGAACAGGCGAGTTTGGAGCTTTGCCAGCTTTGAGCCATAGCAATACTTAATGCTGGAGACTATAGTGAGCGAATTGATGCCGAGTCAACTATTCGCTGATATACTTACAATCAATCTTTTCTTTTAAATAAACGCAACACAAACTTTGAAACGAGGTGCATGAATTGAACATGAACATATTAAGCGCCCTAAAAGGTAAGGATTTTCTTAAACTAGCTGATTTTTCAACGGAAGAAATATTAGCGTTGTTAGAGCTTGCAGCTGATATGAAGGCAGGAAAGGGACCAGTCAAGCCACTTGCAGGCAAAACATTAGGTATGATTTTTCAAAAATCTTCAACAAGAACTAGGGTATCCTTCGAGGTGGGGATGCTGCAGCTTGGTGGTCATCCGTTGTTTTTAAGCAACAATGATCTTCAACTAGGTCGTGGCGAAACAATATACGATACAGCTAAGGTTTTATCAAGATATTTAGATGGAATTATGATTCGGGCCCATGGTCATGAGCAGGTTGAGGAACTGGCGGAACACGCAGATATCCCAGTGATTAATGGACTGACAGACTCATATCACCCATGCCAGATGATGGCCGATATGCTAACAATACAGGAGCATAAAGGTAAGCTCAAAGGTTTGAAAATAGCCTATATCGGTGATGGAAACAATGTAGCCCATTCGATACTAATCGGTAGTGCGAAGGTGGGTATGGACGTGGCGATTGCTTCGCCAGTTGGCTATGAGCCAGACGCAGATATTGTAGCTCAGGCTGAAGGATTTGCTAATGAGCAAGGTTCAACCGTAGTTATTACGAATGACCCAGTAGAAGCAGTTAAGGACGCAGATGTCATTTATACTGATGTGTGGGCGAGTATGGGCCAAGAAGCTGAGCAGGATGAGCGCGTACAGAAGTTTACAGGCTTCCAAGTAAACGAGGAATTGTGTAGCCACGCTAAATCTGACTTTATCTTCTTACATTGCCTACCAGCCCATCGAGGCGAAGAAGTATCAGCAGAAATTATTGACGGTAAGCATTCGGTAATCTTTGATGAGGCGGAAAATCGCATGCATGCCCAAAAGGCAATTTTAGTTGCTTGTATGGCAGACTAATATATTGCATAACGGGCGTAAAAAGTGTACGATATGTATCGTTACATATATACTAAAAATTACAGGTAATCCAAATATGAAAGGAAGTTCGTTATGGGTAAAGAAAAAATTATTTTAGCTTATTCTGGTGGTTTAGATACTTCAGTAGCTATTAAGTGGCTTCAAGAAAAGTACGATTATGATGTTGTAGCAGTTGCTTTGGATGTAGGAGAAGGTAAGAATTTAGATTTTGTTAAGGAAAAGGCGCTTACTATTGGCGCTGTTGAGTCTTATGTGCTTGATGCTCGTGAAGAGTTTGCTAACGAGTTTGCTTTACCAGCACTACAAGCAAATGCATTATACGAATCAAAATACCCATTATCAGCGGCACTATCCCGTCCGTTAATTTCCAAGAAGTTAGTAGAAATTGCTGAAAAAGAAGGAGCTACAGCGGTAGCACACGGTTGTACTGGAAAAGGAAACGACCAGGTTCGTTTTGACGTATCAGTAACAGCGTTAAATCCAGATTTGAAAATTATTGCACCAGTTCGTGAATGGGCAATGTCTCGTGATGAGCAGATTCAATACGCTCAAGAAAGAGGAATTCCAGTACCAATAACTAAAGAAAACCCTTACAGTATTGATGAAAATCTTTGGGGGCGTAGCTGTGAGTGTGGAGTGTTAGAGGATCCATGGGCAGAGGCACCAGAAGGAGCGTTTGACTGGACGAACCAAATCAGTGAAACTCCAGACGAAGCTGAATATATTGAGATTGATTTCGAAGCGGGCGTTCCAGTAGCTTTAAATGGCGAAAGATATCCTTTATATGAACTGATTGCTAAATTAAATGCAATTGCAGGCAAGCATGGTGTTGGTCGTATAGACCACGTTGAGAACCGCCTTATTGGTATCAAGTCAAGGGAAGTATACGAAGCTCCAGCAGCAATGGTATTAATCCAAGCCCACAAGGAGATTGAATTTTTAACATTGCCAAAGGAAGTAATTCAATTTAAGCCAATTATTGAGAAGCAATATACTCAATTAATTTATGACGGACTATGGTTCTCTGCATTAAGAGATGCATTAGACGGGTTCCTAAAAGAAAGCCAAAAAACCGTAACTGGAACAGCTCGCGTGAAGCTACACAAAGGATCATCATTTGTAGTAGGTAGAAAATCTGAGAAATCCCTATACAACCATGACCTAGCAACGTATAAGCCAGAGGATACATTTGACCATAATGCGGCAATTGGCTTTATAACGCTTTGGGGCCTACCAACAAAGGTATACGCAACAGTAAACAAAAAAGACAAGTAATGCAATATTATTAAGCTAACAAATCTAAGCACTATAAATACCGTAAGTTATATTACAAATATGGTTATGGTTAATAATATTTTCAAGTTAAAAATAGTTACTATTGAATTCCTATCTGCCCTTTTTTGGGTGGGTAGGTTTCATACTACTAAGTATATAAAGGGGTTAACATATTATGAAACTATGGGGTGGAAGATTTACAAAATCAACCCATAAGCTAGTTGACGAGTTCACAGCTTCTGTAATGTTTGATCAAAAGCTTGCCATGGAAGATATTGAAGGCAGTATTGCCCACGTTTCTATGCTTGGCAAACAAGGGATTATTCCAGCAGAAGATGCACAAACAATTAAAGAGGGCTTATTTATAATCCGCCAGCGTATTGAGAAGGGTGAGTTTGAGTTTTCTGTAGCTGATGAAGATGTACATATGAATATCGAAAAGGCACTGATTGAAGAGGTTGGGTCTGTAGGTGGCAAACTCCACACTGGACGTAGCCGTAATGATCAGGTTGCTACAGATATGCATTTGTACCTATGTAATCGTATGCGTGAGGTTATTGAGTTGCTTAAAGGCCTGCAGCAGGTTTTAGTGAATAAAGCGGAAGCTAATATTGATACTGTAATTCCAGGTTATACACACCTGCAGCGAGCGCAGCCAGTATTATTTGCCCATCATATGATGGCGTACTTTTGGATGTTCCAACGCGATGTTGAACGCTTCCAGGATGCACTAAAGCGTGCCGATATGCTACCACTAGGGGCAGGTGCAATGGCTGGGACAACCTTCCCGATTGACCGTGAATATGTGGCAGAGCAATTAGGTTTTTCAAAAATATACGAGAACAGTCTTGACGCTGTAAGTGATAGGGACTATATCCTTGAGTTTTTATCGGATTCGGCAATTACAATGATGCACATGTCGCGCTTTTGTGAAGAGCTTGTGCTATGGTCAAGTACAGAGTTTCAATTTATTGAACTAGATGATGCATTCTGTACGGGCAGTAGTATTATGCCACAGAAGAAAAATCCAGATGTAGCAGAGCTAGTGCGTGGCAAGACAGGCCGAGTTTATGGGCATTTAATGTCATTGTTAACTGTGATGAAATCCCTACCTTTAGCATATAACAAGGATTTACAAGAGGATAAAGAGGGTATGTTTGATGTTGTAGATACATTGAAGATGTCGCTAACGCTGTTTGCCCCGATGATTGAAACGATGAAGCTAAACGAAGATGTATTGAAGCGAACGGTTAACCAAGATTTTGCCAATGCGACTGATTTAGCAGATTATCTCGTTCGCAAGCAGTTACCATTCCGTGATGCCCATGAAGTAATAGGCAAGACTGTATTGTACTGCATTCAGAATCAGAAGTTTTTACCAGATTTAACAATGGAAGAGTATAAGCAGTTCTCAGACCTGTTTGAAGATGATGTATACGAAGTTATTAATCCAATAAACGTAGTGAACGCTAGAAATGTTCATGGAGGAACAGCGAAGCCACAGGTATTAGCAGCAATTGAAAAGGCGAAGGCACTGCTTTAACATAGGATTGAGCGCAGTTTCAATATAAAATTCAATATGATATTTTGAGAGGTTATTTATTAACTGGATGGTAGCAAAGCGTTATGCTAAATGGACCATTCGGTTTTTTTGTCGTTGTAGGCAGTGTTTTCTATAAGATTAGTTTTCTATAAGTTTAGTTTTCTGCAAAGCTAGTTTTCTGTAAGATTAGGTTTTATCGTGAATAATTACCTCAACTGTACCTTTCTCCAGACTAAACAACAACCCATGTACTAAAATTTCATTAGGAATAAACGGATTGTTTTTAATTAACGAGACAGCTTTCCGTATGTTGTCTGTAGGATTATGAAAAGATTCAACCCAGTTTGTCAAATCAGTGCGTATCGATTCAATTGAGTCTGCAGTAATGCCTCTTGCAAGCATTTTGTTAATCAAGCTATGTGGTGTTATTGAAGTCATACCGCAATCAGTGTGACCGATTATGATAATTTCTTTAACTGCTAACTCATAGATTGAAATAATTATACTTTTTATTGTCTCACCAAATTGATCTGATACGATATTACCAGCATTTTTTATAACTTTTGCCTGCCCACAACTAATTCCAATGGCTGATTCTAAATAGCCGATTAAGCGTGTGTCCATACATGTTATTATTGCTAATTGCTGATTAGGGTATTTAGAAGGCTTAACTGCTTCCTCGACAGGGTTAGCATTTATCTCAGATGTAAATTGTAAGTTGTGGTTTAAAATTTTTTTAATCAAAGGCATACAAACACCAACTTTTATAAATTGTAGAAATTATAAAACAACCAGTTCACGAACATATTGTTTGTTGATGTAAATTTTACTATCACATGACATTTAAAACAAGTAATAATGCATTAAGATTACCTGATTTTATCCGATAATAAGTATGTTATAGCAAGTGTAATTAAAATTCACAAATAACAATAGTTAAATATAGATTCTTGATAGAACGTTGGTGAACAAACATGGAAATTACAAGTCAAATAGCAGCTAACGGTAGAAATGCTCAGGATAACAGAGCGGAATTACGTCCAGGGCAAGTAGTATCAGTTAATGTGAAAGAACGCATTTCAGATAGGGAAGCAATCGTGTCCGTAAGAGGACAGGAGATTCGCGCAACCTTTGAAGGGAAAATGCCTCAAGGTGAGCGGATGTTAGTAGAAGTTCGCAGCAATGATGCACAAGGTGTAACGGTACGTGCAATGGATGATGCCAGTGTACGTGTTTCTGGTCGTGGTTCAGTTGATGCAGATATACAACAAATTGCCCGTCAGTTTGGCGAAAAATTATCGCCAGATTTACGCCAAGCACTGCGTATAGTCGTTGATTCAGGAACACCATTATCTAAAGAATTAGTGCAGCATGTGCGGGCTTTTTTAGATACACGTTTCGATGCGGGTTCGGGAAATCCTAGTCAGATAGAGGCAATGAATCGCCTAGATAATAAACTAGCGACACTTCAGGCGGCTGTTGGAAAAAATTTAAACATTAGCAATGTCCACCTACAGGCAATTCATGAAGCGCTTCATGGAAGCAACCTAGCAGATGCAGTTAAGAATTTAAGAAGTGAACTCGGGCAACTGCAGCGTGATGGCTATGTCAATCAAGAGCTACTTCAGAGCTTAACTTCTCTCAACACGAAGGATTTTCTGATTAGTGTTGTAACAAAAAAGATGGCCGAAGTCGGCAATGAATTCCGTGATCTTCGTAGAGATATCACAAAAAATATTAATAATGTTATTCGTACACTGGAGACAGGTGTAAGAGGTGCGGAACAAGCTGCTCAGCGTATGATAGAACCTACGATTCAAATGCTTGAACGGGCAATTTTAAAAAGCGATATGTTTCTTTTCACCGATATGAAAACTGAGAAGAAACTTATGAAGGCAACTGCTGACCTAGAAGCCGCGAGGGCACTACTAGCAAAGGGTGACCGTCAAGCTGCTCTAAAATTAGTCCAACAGGTACAGGACACCATAAGCAATTTAAAATGGAAGCCATCTGCAGATAGAGTGCAACGTTTCGTTATGGAGGGGCAACAACAGCTAGAACAACTTAAACAAATAGGAAACCGTCAGGCGGCTATTGGTGACCGTCAACTTACAGTTGCTCAACAGACGCTTTTATCTAATACAGCAGGCGCTAATCAATATGTCTTAGGTGTCGATAAAGACACAATGTCAGCTCGACAAGTCTTTGACTTCATGCGCTCATTAGGATTAAATCACGAGAGTGAAGCGGCTCAAAGGCTAGTAGCAGAGCTTTCTGGTAAAGGAACTAAAGGAAATTCTCAAGCAAACCAGCTTCCAAACACCTGGCCGACAGCGAGGAATATTGAATCAGCACAGGCTACGACAATGCAATTAACTAGGGAAGCACAAGAGTTACTACAACGCCCAGTAATTCGTGACGCTATCATCCAAGCACTAAATCAGCCAAGGCAAGGGATAGCAAGTGCACAAGCAAATATGCAAGCGCCGGCAGGAGCCCAGCAGCAGGTAGCAGCCCATAATATGACGGCAGCGCAAATACAAGTACAACTATTAAGCCAACTGGCATTATATAAAAGCACTGTAACTCCAGGAGGAGATTTACAGACATCATTACAAGAATTACAGCGAACAATCACTGGAGCAGGCCGACAAGAGATTCCCCAGGATGTAATGCAAAGGGTTTCGCAATTAGAGCAGAATGTAAGGCAGTTGGATCAGTTCAAGCAGCAGACGACCAACACTAATGTTGATCCAAGAATCCTAGCAGAGCGCAATCAACTGCAGCAAGCGGTTGGTAGACAGATGACGGAGCTGTTAAGTCTAGTGCAAAGGCAGGAATCACAGCAATCACAACAATCCCAGCAATTACAAGCTAATCCTGCCCAGAATACGGCTACTCAACAAACTCAACAGCAATCAACGCAGCAACAACCAGTGGCTAATTCGCAGCAATTTCTATCGAATATGCAGCAGATGTTAACAAAGATAAGTACGGCTACAAGACAGGGAACTGACGTACAGCCGTTATTACAAGAACTACACCGTTCAATTATCAATGCTGAACGACAAGGGATGCCGCAACAATTAATGCAAAAGCTCGAGCAACTAGAGCGAAATATACAACAAACTGATCAATTGCAGCGAACAGAGCAGGTGCTAAGGCATATTGACCCTAAACATAGAAGTCCGCAACTATTGCAACAATTATTAAACCACCTGCAGGGAGAAGCAGGACAGCAAAAAAACTTGAAAACAGCCGTTATGGAGCTTATAAAGCAAAACGTTGCTCAAAGAGCTTTAGGCCAGCAGAACGCCGAGCAAACCCTAGCCCAGCTAACGGGACAACAATTGCTTAGTAAAGGAGATTCACAGTCAAATAATCAATCGATGTTTTTCCAGCTACCAGTGGCTTTTCAGGAGCAAATTAATAATCTGAAAGTATTTATCAATGGAAAAGGCAAACGAGAAAAAATTGATTGGGAGAATTGCAGTTTATACTTTTTACTAGAAACAAAAAAACTAGGGGAAATCGGTATTCAAATCTCGGCCACTAATCGAAATCTATCAGTCACAGTCAAAAACGATACCCCAGGTTTACAAAGATTTTTTGACCCATTAATAGAACGCTTTAAAGAACAGCTAGACGAGGTGGGTTACCATATAATGGGTGTTAAATTTTCAAAGCTTACAGAAGAAAAGGAAAAGCAGGCAAACCCTAGTAAGACAGGGGATGAAAACGGCAAGCAAGTAGACAGTGGAACATATAAACAGAAAGGATTTGACCTTAAGATATGATTCAAAAGCATTTTAACCAAAAGCGGAAAAAAGAACTTGAAGGTCCGTCGGCTGCCGCTCTACGTTTTAAAGAAGGTGAAGATGATAAGCCAGTAGTCGTTGCCCATGGGAAAGGGGCAGTGGCCCAGCGCATTTTAGATTTAGCGAAAGATAATGAAGTGCCAATGCAAGAAAATCCTTCTCTCGTACTAGATTTGATAGATATGGATTTAGGGTCTAACGTCCCACCGCAGCTTTACCACGTTATAGCGGAAGTACTAATTATGCTAGAGGAAATAGAAAACTCCTAAGTAAAATGAAAAACTAGTAAACATATAGTGTGATTTGTCGATAAACATTATAGAAAGTCAAAGGACGGGAAGTAATTCACACGGATGTGAACTCACAGGAGGTGCAGTGTTTGATTAATACAAGCACATTGACAAAAGAAGAACTATACAAGATGAAGCCAGAGGAAATAACTTTATTACTCTATCAAGCATTAACAAAAAACATAGAGGATTCAATTCAAGCAATTAAAAGAAAAGATTTTGGCAAAGCAAATCAAAAGCTTCAGCGATCTAACGAAATAGTAGAACGGCTAGGAGTTGGGATTAACTACGAAGCAGGTGTTATTGCGGACCAGTTGCATGTACTATACAACTACATGAGCGATAAACTCTTCCAAGCTAACGTACGCAAAGATATCGAAACATGCGAAGAGGTTTTGAAAATCACAAATCGTATAGCAGACGGTTGGATACAATCTATGGCAAGTCATAAATCAGGATCTAAGCTCAATCAAGCTATTAAGAAAAAGAGTTCATATGAAGAACAGCTAGACTTCAATATGGAAAATGACAAGGCAGGATATAAAAAATCCATTTGATTTTAGGAGGCGTAGTATGCGTATCAATAATAATATTCAAGCATTAAATTCATATAATCAATTAAATAAAAACCAATTTCGTTCATCGAAAAATTTAGAAAAACTATCTTCAGGACTAAGAATTAATCGTGCTTCAGATGACGCAGCAGGACTAGCAATCTCTGAAAAAATGCGTGGTCAAATTCGCGGTTTACAAATGGCTGAGAGAAACGCACTAGATGGAGTATCTTTATTGCAAACAACAGAAGGCGCACTTACAGAGGTGCATGCTATGTTGCAACGTATGAGAGAACTTGCAGTTCAGGCAGCAAATGATACTAATACTGACTCGGATAGAGCAGAAATACAGAAAGAAATTGATCAATTATTAGACGAGATTGATGAGATTAAGGATAAAACTGAGTTTAATACGCGTAAGCTTCTTAATGGTGAAAGTTCGGTTAACGTAGGTATAGATAGTACTACAAAAGGTGATGGAATAATGAGTGTTAGAGCAATATCGCCAAAAGTCATGGATGGTGATTATGAAGTTTTGGTGGGCCCTAATACAAGTCCGGCTTCTGTTGCGACAGTCTTAACTAGTAAAATAAATAAGCAAGGAGCAGGGGTTAATAGTAATGAAACTGATTTGATAGCAACTACAGGTGCCCATGTAGGGATAGGTAAAGAAAATCTTTTGGGTGAATACAGGATAGAAGTTAAAAATTTTGTGCCAGCAGTTCAACCTTCTGCCGGACCTCCAGTTATAGCTGGATCACATGCTCAGGCATTAATTGAGGTATACGATCCTAATGGTACGCTTATAGGTACTAGACAAGGATCAGTAGGAGATGATGTGTCAGGTGCGCCGACTGCAGCAGCAGATGTTGTTAAAATAGAAGATAATGATAATCCTGAGATATTTATTGAAATAGATGCTAGGTTGATTAAAATGGCTGGTACAATAAATGTACAAGTCGAACTTGAGTTAGGTATGCAATTGCAGAAGGACGGAGAAGATATAACGCCTGCGACGAAGTTGAAAACACATAACGGTCTACTTCAAGCAGCGGGCTTTGAAATGGAATTTAAAGGGTTTGATGATACTCTAGGATTCTATGAAACTGAGTTTAATGTAGGCAATAACGCTCTTAACTTCCAAATTGGACCAAATTCAAATCAATTAATGAGAATTGATGTTGAAGAAATTAGTAATGTAATGCTAGGTATACAAGACACTAAGGTTACAACGAATGCTGATGCAAATAATGCGATTAGAGATTTGGATAGAGCGATAGTTAAAGTTTCATCATTACGCTCAAAGTTAGGCGCGGTACAAAATCGATTAGAGCATACATTGAATAACCTGAGCACGACTCGTGAAAACTTAACGGCTGCTGAGTCACGAATTCGTGATGCAGATATGGCACTAGAAATGACTGAGTTCACACGCAATAACATATTAAATCAAGCGAGTACAGCAATGCTTGCGCAAGCAAATCAGCTACCTCAAGGAGTTCTTCAGTTATTGCAATAACATAATAAACAGTTATAATTAAGTAATAGGCAGGTAGTGATACCTGCCTATTACTTAATTGTAGTGAATTTTGCTAATAATATTTAACATATCACGAAAATGGTAGGTGATACAGCATGGAAGTAAATAAAGTCAATAGGACCAGTGGGGCTAAAGGCACATCAAAAGCCGACGGTATGACTGAAAAAACAACCTTTACAGAAATTCTTACACAAAAACGTGACGCTACGCAAATTGAGAGATTTAATCAGCGCTTATTAGATATCGAGCGCCAAGGGGAACGCTTAGCTGAGCATCGAACTGTTGATGATTTAAATAAATTCAAACGTCTAGTCAAAGACATGCTCGACGAGACTGTTAAGTTTGGTCTAAAGCTAGAAGAGCGCCAGGGCTTTAATCGCCGCGGACGCAATAAAATCTATAAAATTATCAAAGAAGTTGATAAGAAACTTCTAGAAGTAACTGACGCCGCGCTAGACAAACAAAAGAAAAACATCGAAATCCTTGCTCTCGTTGGAGAGATTAAAGGATTGCTGGTTAATATATATACGTAGGCATTATATTCACCTCACAAAAACTATACAGTGTGAGGTGTTTTCTGTTTAAGCTGGTAGTCTTATAGCTGCTGCTACATCTTGAATATATGGCTTGCTGTCGATGAGCGACCTTTGTCGTAGGCTTTTAGGAGTGCTTGCCAACCCAAGCCGTAGCAATCCTTAAGCCGAAGACCTTGTGAGCGAATTGATAGCAAACCATATATTCTGCCGCTACTTACAAGAACTCCCCGCAAAAATCCTCCCCTCCACCCTTTGCCCTATTTTCTTTAAATTTGTATTACTTTGAAGGTTTCCAAAGAAGAATGTCGAATAAATAAAGACAAGTGAAGAGTTATTAAAAAAAGTTAACATAATTTACTTTTTCATTAGTTAGTTTCTTACGATATAATTATATATTGAAATAATAAGACATAAACATAGGGTAGAAGGAGTTTCGTAAATGATAGAATTATATGACGTATGGAAGACCTATGGGAATGGAGTTAATGCACTTAAAAGTGTTAGTGTGAAAATCAGTAAAGGTGAATTTGTTTATGTAGTAGGGCCAAGTGGCGCTGGTAAATCTACATTTATAAAAATCTTATACCGCGAAGAAAAACCAACTAAAGGCGCAATATTCGTTAACGGTTTTAATGTAGAGAAAATTCGTGAACGCCAAATTCCCTTAATTCGTAGAACAATCGGAGTCGTGTTTCAGGATTTTAAATTACTACCGAATCTTACAGCCTACGAAAACGTAGCATTTGCCTTAGAAGTAATAGAAACACCAAGAAAGCTAATCCGAAATAAAGTACTAGAAATCCTAGCTCAAGTTGGACTTAAGGGCAAAGAAAATTCTAAACCCAATGAATTATCTGGTGGGGAACAGCAACGTGTTTCCATAGCAAGAGCCCTTGTAAATAATCCAGCAATTATTATCGCCGATGAGCCTACAGGCAACCTTGATCCAGATACATCTTGGGAAATTGTTCGCCTATTAGAAGATATTAATTATAGAGGTACAACGGTAATTATGGCTACCCATAATAAAGACATCGTAGATCGCTCGAAGAAGCGTGTAATAGCCTTCGAAGGTGGGCAAATAGCCCGTGATGAACGTCGAGGGGGTTACAACTATGAGAATTAGTACGATGGGTAGACACATACGTGAAGGCTTTAAGAACCTGTCTAGAAACTCATGGATGACATCCGCTTCCGTAGGCGCAGTTGCAGTATCATTGTTTATTTTAGGTGTGTTTATGCTATTAACGATGAACGTAAACTATATGGCTGAACGACTAGAAGAGCAGGTTGAAATCCGTGTATTTATAAATGAAAATGCAACAGAATACGAGGTTGAAGCCGTCGACGCACGCCTGCGTTCAATGGTTGAAGTTAAGGAAATTACCTTTATCACTAAAGAGGAAGGCTTAGAAATTCTACGCCAGGACTTAGGTGAAGACGCCAGTGTGCTTGATGGACTAGAAGAAGATAATCCATTACGCGATGCGTTTTATGTTAAGAGCTTTGACCCGCGTCAAATTGGTGAATTAGCTGCAAAAATTTCAAATGTTCCTAATGTCGCTGAGGTGAAATATGGTCGTGATACCGTTGAAGCATTATTTGATGTAACATCGATTATCCGTAATGTGGGTCTAGTTTTCTCTTTGGGACTGGCATTCACTTCGCTATTTCTAATTGCTAATACAATCCGTTTGACAATTTATGCAAGACGCAGAGAAATTGAAATAATGAAGCTTTGCGGAGCGACGAATTGGTTTATACGCTGGCCATTTTTCTTAGAGGGTATGATTATGGGTCTAATAGGATCGATAATTCCTATTATCATATTAAGTTTAGGGTATTTACACATTTTAGACCGCTACTCATCACCGATTTTTTTCCTAGAGCTAATGCCATTTTTCCCATTCATGATTAACCTGGCGATTGCATTAGTAAGTACTGGAGTCCTAATCGGTATCGTAGGAAGCCTGATGTCAGTGCGACGTTTCTTGAAAGTTTAAGCTTCAGTATATGTAAGAGTGTGCTTTATTATGCTAGATTTAGTCAAAAAGACCCTTATATTGTAAAAAGCTGTCATGTAAAATAGACGTAGACAAGTTTCTGCAAAGGAGGCTAGCTGATTGATGAAAGAACCTTCGGATAAACTAAATTATAAACACATCAAAAGAAGCATATTTTTTATTCTAGCAATCGTTTTGGCTATTACGCTAGTAAATCCAGTGCCAAGCTCAGCTAATGATGCTCAATTAAGAGAGTTGCAGCGGAAAATGGACGAGATAAAGGCTCAGCAGGCTGCATCAGAGCGTAAAACACAGGAAATACAAAACGACATTAGCTCTGTAAGACAACAGGAGCGAAGTACATTATCGCAGATTCAACAGGTAGAAAATGAAATTAGACAAAAAGATGCGGAGCTTGAAAGCTTATCCTTACAAATACTAGAGACAGAAACACAAGTGGAAATAACAACGATAGAACTTGAACAGGCTGAACAACGGGTGGCTGACCGTGACAGCATCCTCAAGTCAAGGGTGCGCTCTATGTATGAGAATGGTAAGGTATCTTATTTAGAAGTATTGCTCGGTTCTAATAGTTTCATAGATTTCTTAAATCGCTTCGAAGCTTTAAATCTGATTGTTGATCAGGATCATCGAATTTTAAAAGAAAATCAGATGGACCGTGAACTTATATTCGCTAAAAAACTCGAGTTAGAACAGCATCAATTCAGTTTAGAAACCCTTTATGCCCAAACTGAGGTAGTTAAAGAAGAACTATCAGAGCAAGGGCGTAAACAGAGGGTACAGTTATCAGCATTGCAATCTGACCGTGACCAATTAAATCGCTTATTAGCGGAAGAGGAAGCTGCTCAGCAGAGGTTAATTCAAGAATTAAATCGAACACTTCAGCAATACCAAAGGGTATATCGTGGAACAGGTCAATTTGGCTGGCCACTAGATAATATGCATGTTACTTCTCCGTATGGAAATCGCACGAGTCCTTTCGGTACTGGAAGAGTTGAATGGCACAATGGAGTAGACTTCAGGGCAGCTGTTGGAACACCAATTTATGCAGCAGAAGATGGCGTTGTCGCTTTATCTGGTTGGGTCCGAGGCTTTGGTTGGACAGTCATACTTGACCATGGAAGTGGTATTACCAGCTTATACGCTCATAATAGTGAGCTGCTTGTTAAGCAAGGACAAACTGTTAAGCAAGGTCACACTATAGCGCGAGCTGGTGCTTCTGGAAACGTAACAGGGCCACACTTGCATTTCACAATTTATGAAGATGGCAAGGATGTAAATCCTTCAAAATATGTAAAATGGTAGCTAAGCATACTTAAGATGGTAAAAGGGCAGATTGCCCTTTTTCTTTTTCTTTCGACTTTTAATCTGAGTTTTGGTAATATTAAATGAGGACAAGAATAAGAATATAAGAATTTTCAAATCAAAGTGAGGAGTGTAAGGCTTGAACTTACAATTACGTAAATGGATACTTGTAGCAGTCTTTTTCTTTGTACTAGGAGCTAGCATATCTATTTTTTATCAAACCTTTGCCAATGACAATCAGATAGATGAGGGTAAGGAAGTAACGGAACCGCAGGTTATTGAAGTAGCTGGGGAGGGTTATCCACCAGAATTTAATAAAATATTTGAAACATATAAGCATATTAAAGAACGCTATATTGAAGATGTTCCTATAGATAAAATGGTAGACGGAGCTATCAAGGGGATGTTAGATGCTATAGGCGACCCTTATACTTCCTATATGACCCCACATGCAGCCGAGCAATTTGAACATTCGATTGCTTCTTCTTTCCAAGGTATCGGGGCTGAAGTAACAATTGAGTCAGGGCGTGTTAAAGTAGTCTCACCAATTCGTGGAGCTCCAGCAGAGAAAGCGGGCGTGCTTCCTGGGGACTTTGTATTAACGGTTGATGGTGAGTCCGTTGAAGGCTTGACTTTGACGGAGGCAGTCTTAAAGATTCGCGGACCAAAAGGCTCTACTGTAGTTATTGAATTTCAGCGAGAGGGTCATAAAGAACCAATTACTAAGCATATAGTTAGGGATACAATTCCTCTAGAAACTGTATATGCAGAGATGCTTGATGATAATATTGGTAAAATTGAAATCACTCAGTTTTCGATGAAAACAGCAGATCGTTTTGCAGAAGAATTAAATAACTTGAAAAAACAAGGGATGCAAGGTCTTATAGTCGATGTTCGTAATAATCCTGGAGGAATTCTAGAGTCTGTAGCGAAAATTAGCAATGTACTAATCCCGAACCAAGGTGTAGTCCTACAAATCGAAGACCATACGGGTGAACGCGAAATTATTCGTTCAACGATGGCAGGTGAAGGAATTCCGTTAGTGGTGTTAATAGATCGTGGTAGTGCGAGTGCTTCAGAAATATTAGCGGCTGCCGCCCAGGAATCAGGAGGATATAAAGTTATCGGCGTAAACTCTGTCGGTAAAGGCTCGGTACAGACAACACAGCGTTTTGCTGATGGTAGTGAGATTAAGTTTACAATTGCTAAATGGTTAACTCCGAATGGGAATTGGATAGACCAGGTAGGTATAACCCCAGACTATGAGGTTACGTTACCTAAGGTGTTCACTACGCCAAGAATCCCCCATGACACAGCGCTTAAGTATGATGATAACAATAACCATGTACGTAGCCTGCAGATAATGTTGGAACACTTAGGCTTTGACCCAGGGCGCGATGATGGTTACTTCAGCCATCAAACAGAACAAGCACTGAAGGACTTCCAAGCAAGTCAAGAGCTTGCAACAACTGGAGAGATATCTAATGACGATATTGCAGCCTTAAGTCAGGCAGTTATGGATTCCTTGGATGAGTCTGATACACAGCTACAAAAAGCCCTTGAAGTAATTAAACAACAGGTGCGTTAACCAATTATTTATTAAATAACATTGAATTAATCAAGTAAAGAGCCGATAAAGATAAAGATGTAAAGAAATAAATAGTTAAAAAAGAGATAAAGTTAGAAGTAATGGGGGAGCGGGAAATGTTTCCGTTTGTAGATATAGCAATGGCAATCGCTCAGAATGTAAAATTTCTGCTGCTAAATCCATTTATTTACGTAGTGATTCTGCTAATCATAATGCAGTATCGACGTCTAATTAATAATGAACGTAAGATGTTTTCCGTTCGCGTTAACTCAGTGACCGAGCAAACATTGGTCTCCATAGGATTCGGAATCCTAGGGGGTCTTTTTGCTAGCATTTTGCTGTTAACCATAGGTGTGGTCTTGAATCCATACGACATGATGTATGTATGGGTTGTGGCGATAATGGTCGCCTTAATAAACATTCGGTATCTGTGTTTTTCCTATGCGACAGGGATTTTAGGAACCCTTGCCTTTGTTACTATCATTTGGCCGCAGGGTTCAGAGCTACCGCTATTCGGAAGTTTATGGGATGGGTTAGCAAACTTAAATGTACCAGTTATAATAGCGTTAGTAGCTATCCTACACCTAACGGAGTCATTGCTCATATGGATTCATGGGGATAAGAAAGCAAGTCCCGTATTTATAAGCAGCAAGCGTGGTCAGCTAGTCGGTGGATTTACCATGCAAAAGTTCTGGTTTGTACCGCTATTCATCATTGTTGCCATCGACCCAAGTGCGTTGGCTGAAATACCTGAGCCTGGTGAGGGCGGCGAAGGCATGATATATTTTCCAGAATGGTGGCCGTTACTACCAATTAGTACAATTGCTGGTGTAGTCTTGGGTATGCTGCCAATACCAGCAGTATTAGGCTACGGAGATATAGCTATTTCTCGCACTCCAAAACAAAAAGCTAGACAAACTGCAATACACCTAGCACTGTATAGTGTGGTCTTGCTAATGCTGGCACTGTTAAGTGTGTACTCACCATGGCTTTTGTTGCTGGCGGCGCTATTCTCTGCTGTTGCTCATGAGTCGATTATAATCATGGGACATCGTAGAGAGCTATTAGAAACTCCGATTTATAACCATCCATCTAATGGAGTGCGTATCCTGCAAGTATTGCCAAATAGTACAGCGGAGAAAATCGGTCTCAAATCTGGAGAGGTTATCGTAAAAGTCAATGGTTTTCCTATTTATAATGAAACGGAGCTACACTTTGCCTTATCATTGCAGCCAGTATATGTAAAGCTTGAGGTCGAAAATCTCGAAGGTGAAATAAAGTTCGTAAAAACACCGCTATATCAAGGTGAGCATCATTCCCTAGGAGTAATCCTCGTTCCAGAGCAGAAAACAAAAAATTATGTAAAGATAAATACAGATAACCCGTTTAAACGACTATGGAAGCGATTTAGAAGATAAAACATTAGTGAAAACAATTCTTGAAAAGATAGATATAATTAGTGGGGAGAGGGTACTTATGGAAGCTCAGACATTTAAAATGCAGGTTACAGTAGCCCCAGGCACACAATTAAAAGGTGTTCGGGCTTATATGGTACTATCCAAGCTACAGGAATGTAGCGAGATTATTACTACTACCCCTGATATAGAAGCCTTAGAGGCAGGGGAATTCGATAATACCTTTGAAATTGTGTTCAGCACAACGGAATCAGAACAGGACATAGTTAAGGATATTGAAGATATATCCGAGATTGAAAGTGTAGTTAATCAAGTGGTTACTGAGCAGCAGGACAAATCTACCAAACAAGATGACCAATCTCAAGAAAATAATTTATCCCAACATAATAATTTGTCTCAACATAATAATCTACCTCAAGAAGATGGTTTATCTCAACAAAACAAGCTATCACAGGGAAAAAACACACCTCAACCACAAGCTAATTCGCAACAACAGATAGAGCAAGCTGTTGAAGTGGAAAAGAAATATATAGTTTTTCAGATTGGCTCAGAAGAATTTGCCCTACCAATTGACAATGTCATGTCGATAGAGCGTACTATAAAAATCACAAGGGTACCAAATGTTCCAACGCATATTTTAGGAGTAGTTAATCTGCGGGGAATTGTAATACCTGTAATAGACTTAAAATATAGGTTCACGGGGCAAAAAACAGAAATGAATGATTCTACGCGCATTATTATTTGTCGTTATGACTCATTAGAAGTTGGATTCTTCGTAGATTCTGCTAAAGATGTGTTAACGGTTAACAATGACTTGATTGAACCTGCTCCAGATATTGAGAAGTCCGAAGCAACGGAATACATTCAATCATTAATTCATATGAAAAAGCGGATAATTATTCTGCTAGATATAGCGAAGCTTTTCCAACAGGATGAACGTTCCTAATTAATTACACATTAACTACACTTGAACCAATCAAGCAAGGGTGCTGAAAATTCATATCGGCACTCTTTTCTCAATTGCAATACATTAGAATCTGTCTAAAAAAGAATTGAACTGTGATATAATAGACTGAAGTGCAAATGTATTAATGATACTATATAATTTGTATACACTTTAGATAGATTGGAGCTAGTTATTATGTTTGAAGTCGTGTCTGACTACCAGCCGAAGGGCGATCAGCCTAAGGCTATTGAACAGATTGTGCATTCATTAAAAGAAGAAAAACATAAATATACCACATTGCTAGGGGTTACAGGGTCAGGTAAAACTTTTACAATGGCTCATACAATTGCTAAGCTAAACCGTCCAACCCTTATTTTAGCGCATAATAAAACGCTAGCAGCACAGCTGTGTAGTGAGTTTAAGGAGTTTTTTCCGAACAATGCAGTTGAATATTTCGTCAGTTATTACGATTACTATCAACCAGAGGCATACATTCCGCACTCGGACACGTATATCGAGAAGGATGCAAAAATTAATGATGAAATAGACAAGCTACGACATTCTGCAACTAGTTCTCTATTTGAACGTAGAGATGTTGTTATTGTTGCCAGTGTATCAAGTATTTACGGCTTAGGTTCACCGCAAGAATATCGTGACCTTGTGGTTTCTTTGCGCGTTGGTAAGGAACTTAATCGTGACGATGTATTGAGAAAGCTCGTATCCATTCAGTATGATCGTAATGACATTAATTTTACTAGGGGAACTTTTCGTGTCCGTGGTGATACTGTTGAGGTGTTTCCTGCATCTCGAAGTGAGCATGCCGTACGAATCGAGTTTTTTGGAGACGAAATAGATAGAATTACAGAAATAGATGTACTGACTGGTGAGATAATTGGCGAGCGCCAACATATAGCGATTTTTCCAGCCTCTCACTTCGTTACTACCGAAGATAACGTTACTAGGGCTGTGAAACTTATTGAAGCTGAGTTAGAGGAACGTTTAGCAGAGTTTAGGGACAAAGGGAAACTACTCGAAGCGCAACGACTTGAACAGCGCACACGCTATGATATAGAGATGTTACAAGAAATGGGTTTTGTATCTGGAATCGAAAACTATTCCAGACACTTGACAGGTAGGGAATCAGGTTCAACTCCATATACATTATTAGATTATTTCCCAGACGATTTTTTAATTATAGTTGACGAATCCCATGTAACTTTACCGCAGGTTCGAGGCATGTATGAAGGGGATCGTTCGCGTAAAATGACCTTAATTGATCATGGTTTTCGCTTACCTTCAGCAGCAGATAATCGACCGTTGAAGTTTAATGAATTTGAGAAAAAGATTAACCAAGCATTGTTTGTATCAGCCACACCAGGACCTTACGAAGAGGAAAACAGCACGAAGGTGGTTGAACAGATTATCCGCCCGACTGGCTTAGTTGATCCAATTATTGAGGTGCGACCGACCAAAGGGCAAATTGATAACTTAATCCACGAAATTCGCATGCGTGTTGAGAAAAAAGAGCGCGTACTCGTTACAACATTAACGAAAAAAATGTCAGAGGATTTAACCAGCTATATGGGGGATGTCGGCATTAAAGTCCGATATCTGCATTCGGAAATTAAGACAATTGAGCGGATGCAAATTCTTCGTGAGCTACGTTTAGGGGTGTTTGATGTCTTAATTGGAATTAACCTTCTGCGTGAAGGTCTTGATTTGCCAGAGGTATCCTTAGTAGCAATCTTAGATGCAGATAAAGAAGGATTCCTACGTGGTGAACGCTCCTTGATTCAGACAATTGGGCGTGCAGCACGGAACGTCAATGGTATGGTTATCATGTATGGGGATAAAATGACTAAGGCGATGACTATAGCGATTGATGAAACAGCAAGGCGCCGCACTACACAGATAGCATATAATGAACAGCATGGAATTACACCTCAAACAATTAATAAAGCAATTCGTGATGTTATTGAAGCAACAAAAGTCGCAGAAGCTAATGCCGACTATATGCCACAAAACCCAATCGATGCAATGTCAAAGCAGGATAAGAAGGAATATATAGCACGCTTAGAGGAACAGATGAAGCAGGCTGCTAAAGATTTACAGTTCGAAAGAGCGGCAGAGTTACGTGATTTGATTATAGAGCTTAAGGGGGATTTGTAGTGGCTGAGAGTGAAGCAGCGAATAGCTGACTCAGTATCAATTCGCTCACTACAGTGAAGTAGATGTGATTGTCTTGGGTCATTCAACGCTCACCAAGTCTCCAGCTTGTGAATTTCTAAGCTCAATATTCAACAGCTCCAAACTCGCCATAAATGGCTCAAACAAGTGGAGCTAGAGTTGAAAATCTTCACTAAGAAATATCATCAAGCTTACGCCAAAATCGCTTATGAATGACCCAGCACCAATCACATGCAGCAATGATGCGAGTTCGCTCATCGGCACCAAGCCAGCTATTCAGTAGCTACAAAAGCTAAGCCCTTTATGGGTGTTGCTGCTGTGAGTTAGTTCGGGAGCTGTTCCTCTGCGGAACGAGTCTTTGCTGGAGGCTTGTACAAGTACTTAGCGAAGGTTTGGACAAAAACTCTAACAGTCTGAGCGGAGCGAGTTTTAGAGTTTTCCAAGACGAGCTTTAGGAATTGTAAAGCCGCAAGCTTGAGCGAGTGAGTAGAGGTGCAGTTCCTGAACATCCCACGAAAAAAGAAAGGTGATTATTATGGCTTTAGAAAACATCGTAGTTAAAGGCGCTCGCGCCCATAACTTAAAAAATATAGATATTACTATCCCACGGGACAAGTTTGTCGTCCTAACAGGGTTGAGTGGCTCAGGGAAATCCTCCTTAGCTTTCGATACAATATACGCTGAAGGGCAGCGACGTTATGTAGAATCATTATCTGCCTATGCTCGTCAGTTCCTTGGGCAGATGGACAAGCCAGATGTCGACTCGATTGACGGATTATCGCCAGCGATATCGATTGATCAGAAGACGACTAGCCGTAACCCACGTTCAACGGTAGGGACTGTGACAGAGATTTATGATTACTTGCGTCTTTTGTACGCTAGGATTGGTAAACCCTATTGTCCCAAGTGTAATATTCAAATTGCGGCTCAAACAGTGGAGCAAATGGTCGATCAAATTCTCAGTTTACCTGAAAAAACGAAGATTCAGATTATGGCCCCAGTAGTTCGTGGGCGTAAAGGTGAGCATTCAAAAATTCTAGAACAGGTGCAGCGTGACGGCTTCGTTCGTGTCCGTATAAATGGTGAAGTGTACGACGTGTCAGAAGCACCAAAGCTTGAGAAAAATAAAAAGCATTCCATTGAAGTTGTCGTTGACCGTATTGTTATCAAAGATAGTATTGAGGGTCGTTTGGCTGATTCCATTGAAACTGCTTTGAAATTGGCTGAGGGATTATTACTCGTTGATGTTATCGGAGAAGAAGAGCTTTTATTTAGTCAGCAGCTTGCATGCCCGGAGTGTGGCTACAGTAGTGAAGAATTAGCGCCGAGGATGTTCTCCTTTAACAGCCCTTATGGGGCATGTGAAGCTTGTAGTGGCCTAGGCTCAAATATGATTGTAGACGAAGAGATGGTTGTACCAAACGATAAATTATCAATAGAGGAAGGGGCAGTTGTTCCCTGGGCTGGAGTATCTTCTAATTATTACCCGCAACTTTTGCAGTCAGTTTGTCGTCATTATGGTATCGATACGAAATTACCATGGAGACTGTTGACTGATGAGGAGCGTTCTATCATCTTAAAGGGCTCATCGGATGTCATAGAATTTCATTATGAAAACGATTTTGGCGAGATGCGTAAAACCAAGGTTGGCTTTGAAGGGGTTATTGGAAATTTAGAAAGACGTTATAAAGAGACGGCTTCCGAGCATGTGCGTGAGTTCATAGAAGGATTTATGAGTTCAAGGCCGTGTCCAAAGTGTAAGGGTGATCGACTAAAGCCACAAAGCTTAGCTGTCTATATAGGTGACAAAAATATTTCCTATGTCACAAGCCTTACTATCCGCGATGCTGTTGAGTTTTTTGAAGGTTTGGAGCTTTCTGATAAGGACATGGCAATTGCTCGCTTAGTATTAAAAGAAATACAGGAACGCCTTGGCTTTTTACGGGATGTGGGTCTAGATTATCTAAATTTGAGCCGCTCAGCAGGGACTCTGTCTGGTGGTGAAGCACAACGGATTCGTTTAGCAACACAAATAGGTTCTTCATTAATGGGAGTTTTGTATATATTAGATGAGCCAAGTATTGGTTTGCACCAACGGGATAACAATCGCTTAATTGCAACACTGGAACGAATGCGTGATTTAGGTAATACATTAATTGTTGTAGAGCATGATGAGGACACAATGCTGGCCGCAGACTGGATTATTGATATTGGGCCAGGTGCAGGTGTGCATGGAGGTCAAGTCATTGCTGAAGGCACGCCGGAGCAGGTAATGAAGCACCCTGATTCGATTACTGGTCAGTATATGAGTGGGCGCAAGTTTATCCCGCTACCGACTGAGCGTCGCCAGCCTAACGGCAAATGGGTAAAGGTTCATAAAGCGGAAGAGAATAACCTGAAAAAAGTCACTGTAGATATTCCGTTAGCAACATTCACCTGTGTTACGGGAGTTTCTGGATCAGGCAAAAGTACACTGATTAATGAAATCCTGCATAAGGGACTAGCTAAGGAGCTACAGAACTCTAAGCAGAAGCCTGGTAGACATGAGAAAATAACTGGATTAGAACATCTTGATAAAGTAATAGATATCGATCAATCGCCAATTGGACGCACGCCACGTTCAAACCCTGCTACCTATACAGGTGTCTTTGATGATATCCGTGACGTATTTGCCAATACTAATGAAGCTAAGATGCGCGGTTATAAAAAAGGTCGATTTAGCTTTAATGTTAAGGGTGGTCGCTGTGAAGCTTGTCGTGGTGACGGTATCATTAAAATAGAGATGCACTTCCTACCAGATGTGTACGTACCGTGTGAGATTTGTAAGGGGAAGCGCTATAATCGTGAAACCCTTGAAGTCAAATATAAAGGCAAAACAGTTGCTGATATATTATACATGACCGTTGAGGATGCCTTGGAATTTTTCAAAAACATTCCAAAAATCCAAAGGAAGCTACAAACGATATATGATGTGGGACTTGGTTATATCCGCTTAGGACAGCCTGCAACAACCTTATCTGGAGGGGAAGCACAACGTGTTAAACTTGCTTCCGAGTTATATCGTCGTAATACTGGTAGAACATTATATATTCTTGACGAGCCTACCACTGGCTTACACATTGATGATATCAGTCGCTTGTTAAATGTTTTACAAAGACTAGTAGATAACGGAGAGTCCGTACTAGTCATCGAGCATAACCTTGATGTAATAAAAGTTGCTGACTACATTATAGATTTAGGCCCAGAAGGTGGAGATGGTGGCGGTACGATTGTCGGAGTTGGAACACCAGAGGATATAGTTGAAATTAAAGCATCATACACGGGCCATTATCTAAAGCCAATACTAGAAAGAGATCGCGCCCGTGCACAAGAACACTTGGAGGTATCAGCTGCTCAATGATACGTGCACTTTGGAATCTAATCGCAGTAATTGTTAAGTTGGCGTTGATTCTATTTGGATTATTTATAACATATCATCTAGTAACTGTGGGGTTTTATCTAGTGACAACCCCGCAGCTTCTTAAGGCTGATTTACTTGAAATTACTGAAGGTGAAACGCAAACCATTACCTATATCGAGGAAAAGCCTGTTGCTAATAAACAAGAATTTCGTATACAATACGTAACACAAGAAGAAATTGCTGAAACCTTCCTATGGTCAGTAGTAGCAATTGAAGATGAGCGCTTTCGTCAGCATGGAGGTGTTGACTACTACGCTATTGTACGTGCTTCCTATAATAATTTGCTTGCCAGGGAATATATGCAGGGTGGGAGTACAATAACTCAGCAATTAGCTAAAAATCTGTATCTAAGCCCAGATAAACGCTTTTCTCGAAAACTAGTAGAGGTTTATTTTGCAAAACGCTTAGAAGCGAGGTTCACTAAAGATGAAATACTAGAAATGTATGTAAATCAAATATACTATGGGCAGGGTATGTACGGGATCGAACGCGCTGCTGAACATTTCTTCGGGAAGCAGGCAATTGAACTAGATATTGCCGAGGCAGCTTTTTTAGCAGGCATATTACAAGCTCCATCAGTTTATAGCAATCCTGCTAATCTTGAATTAGCCTTGCAAAGACAATATACAGTTTTAGAGCGCTTAGTTGAGCAAAACTATATCTCACAGGACCAAGCAACTAAAGCATTAGAAATATTTGTATTAACTGAACATTAGTTAAATGATAGATAACGATAGTTAAAACAATAGTATAGAGGAGGTAAAAATCATGAGAAAGCTATATCGCTCTAAAAGTAATAAGATGATTGGCGGGGTATGTGGTGGAATTGCTGAGTATCTGCATATGGATCCGACTGTAGTACGTGTTTTATATGTCATAGTTACATTGTTTACGTGGTTTTTCCCAGCATTAATACTTTATATTGCATTATTATTTATCATGCCCTTTAATGATTCGGAGGACTATATAGATGTTTAAAAGAGCCGTTATTAAAATTATAGTTGTTGCCCTAGCCTTGTTTTTGGCCGAGAAAATCATTCCAGGGCTAGAAATTGCTGATTTTTGGGTAGCTGTTTGGGCGGCTTTAATCTTGGGAGTTATTAATATAACAATAAGACCTATTGTGTGTTTTCTAACGTTACCTATTACCTTTTTGACCTTAGGGCTTTTTACCTTTGTAATAAATGGTGTTTTCTTCCTGCTGGTAGCGCATATTTTAGAAGGATTCTATGTTGAGGGTTTTCTCACTGCCTTACTAGGCTCAATAGTAACTAGTGTTATAAGTAGTTTGATTAGTTCGCTATTAGATAAAAAATACCGTTAGTTTGTCGAAAAATGCATAGGACTTTTGGTTCATTCTTTCATCTGGAAGCAGGAATATAGTAGGTTGGTGTCGAAAGGATACCGTGGCTTTTTTTGAGCAGCACATAGAATTAATTATAGTATTAGTCAATTTGTGTTGCAAATTAGAAAGTGCTTCCAGTAGAAAGGGTGAATGTCAGCTACATGAAAATGAAAAGACCTCATGAGAGGAAACAGCATACCGACCGAAAGAAAGCAGGCAAGCCGTCACAGCAAGAGATATCAACATTAGAGAAAGGAAATGGGACGACTAGAAGCAAAATGTATTTTATGAAAATTAAAGAGAATATAAGTGAATATGTAGATAAAAGTAAGAAATATATTACTAGCATTGATGTTACTAAGTTAAAAGAAAAGGCAAGTAACACCGCAGCAATTGTAAAAGATAGACTTAGTAAAGGTGCTATAACTTTGAGAAATAAACTAAGTGATAGCTTTGCCAATGCAAAGCAAATGGATTATCAAAATCTTCTACGTAGTAAA
Source organism: Desulfuribacillus alkaliarsenatis (assembly GCF_001730225.1). Taxonomy (NCBI): domain Bacteria; kingdom Bacillati; phylum Bacillota; class Desulfuribacillia; order Desulfuribacillales; family Desulfuribacillaceae; genus Desulfuribacillus; species Desulfuribacillus alkaliarsenatis. The sequence continues at coordinate 54,151 of NZ_MIJE01000003.1, forward strand.
GCGTTTATAATTACCTGTGTGTTTTTAGTTGCGATTATAGCAGTTGTGGGCATCGGTCAACAGGTGAAGCAAGCACAGATACAACATCAACTGTTTTTGGAAGAAAATAAGACGTACAAAGTGTTTATCGATGGAGCATACATAGGTAATGTTTCTGACACACAAATTATTGAAGACCATATTAATAATCAGCTAACGGATTTGATGTACGCATATGATTTAGAAGCAAGATTGATTAACGAGATTACCTATGAAGAGTATTTTGAAAATGAAATAGAAGCACAGGACTCTCTAGTGCTTAATAAAACTAAAAATTTACTAGATTTCCAAACGCGCTCTGTTATGATTTATGTAAATGACAACCCAGTAGTAAGGGTTGCTAGTGAGCAGGACGCTGAAGAAATTATCGAGAATGTGAAACAAGCTTATGTATCTAATAGTGAAAATTCTAGGGTCATGGTAGCGGAAATTAATGACCGTGTAGATTATAAAGTAGAATGGGCACAGCCTAGTGATATTCGTGATTTAGAAAGTGCAACAGCCGTTCTGTTAAGAGGAACTGACAAAGAGATTAAGCATATAGTTGAAAGTGGCGAAAATATCTGGGTAATTGCCCAGAAGAATAAAGTCACAGTCAGTGAAATTATGGATGCAAATCCACAGTTATCGTCGCAAAGTGATATAATCCGTCCTGGTGACGAACTGAGCTTAGTAGTTCCTGAACCTTTTGTAAATGTCGAAGTAGTTGAAGAAATCCAAGTAGTAGAGTCTATTCCATTTAGTACCCGTAACGTAAATAACAACTCTATGTATACATGGGAATCAAGGGTGCAAACAAGGGGACAACCTGGGGAAAAAGAAGTAGTTTACAGAATTTCGAAAATCAATGGCAAGGAAGTAGAACGCGAGATTATTGAAGAAACAATCATTAAAGAGCCAGTAGAGCAAGTAGTAGCACGCGGAACGATTGGTGTACCAGCCAATGGAAGTGGAACATTAGCTTGGCCTACAAGTGGCGGACGTATTTCTTCAATGTTTGGCGGAGCTCGTAGACACACGGGTGTAGATATTGCAAATCCTACAGGTACTCCAGTGTACGCTGCAGACCATGGTACAGTTGTTTTCGCTGGTTGGAATGGCGGATACGGAAATCTAATTAGGGTTGCTCATACATCATCAATGCAGACCTATTACGCTCATTTAAGCAGTATTAACGTTCGAGTTGGACAAACTGTTAACAAGGGCGAAGTAATTGGTAGAGTTGGTAGTACAGGACAGTCCACAGGACCTCACTTACACTTTGAAGTTCGTTTGAATGGAAGTCCAGTTAATCCAATGAATTATTACGGATCAACACGCTAATAGAATTAGCTTATATAAAAAGGGAAAAATAGATATAAGAAATGTGGTAGCATAACTTTTGATTTTAGAAGTTGTGCTACTTTTTATTAGGCTTATCTATATATTATGTATATATAGATGTTAAAAAAAGTGTGAATGTTTCGTGTAATTTTTGGAAAAGGTAGTGCTGTATGCTATAATGAATTTTGTGAATTTATAATTCTATTTAATAATTTATTACGGATTTTAAGATGAATGACTATGATATTTGGAGTGGTTGACATGTTCTTTTACTCGGTTATTGACAGTGTTGCTTTTAGAATTGGTCCGTTATCTGTACACTGGTATGGAATAATTATTGGTTCGGCAATTTTTCTTGCCTTATATTTAGCGCTTAGGGAAGCTAAGCGTTTAGGTATCAACCAAGACTATTTTGTTGACGTTGTGATGTTTGGTGTGCCTGCAGCTATTATTGGGGCACGTTTATACTATGTGGCATTTCGTTGGGAATATTATGGTCAGAACCCTGGAGAGATAATTGCAGTCTGGCAAGGCGGATTAGCTATTCATGGCGGTTTAATAGGAGCCTTATTAGCCGCATATATATATACAAGGGTGAAGAATATATCCTTTTGGATGATGGCGGATGTGGCTGCCCCTTCATTTTTACTCGGTAAAGCTATGGGACGTTGGGGTAACTTTATTAATCAAGAGGCCCATGGGGGACCGATTACAGAAAAATCGCAATGGATTATTGATATATTACCTTGGTGGATTGCGGAGCACATGAACATAGGTGGTGTTTACTACCACCCGACGTTTTTGTATGAATCGTTATGGAATGTTGCTGGAATCCTATTAATCATCTTTTGGTTAAGGCGTCAGGATTGGGTAAGACGAGGTGATGTATTCCTAGGGTATGCTATTTGGTATTCTGTAGGTCGCTTTTTCATAGAAGGCATGCGTACAGATAGCTTAATGCTGACAGAGACACTTCGTATAGCCCAGGTCATGAGCGGTGGTATTATTATTGGAGCGGCAGTACTTATGTGGTATCGTCGTGCCAATGGTTATGCAGATAAAAAGTACGGAGAGCAATAGGGGATTGGAGCGTGGAAATTTTGAAATACCCGTATATTCTTTTTGATTTAGATGGAACACTGATTGATACTAATGAACTTATATTGACATCGTTTATGCATGCCTTAAATAAATTTCATCCAAACAAATTCAAACGTGAACAAGTACAAGAGATGATGGGCAAGCCTTTGTATGATATGATGGCGACCTTCGACCCTGACATAGCCGATGATTTGGTGCGTGTATATCGGGAGCATAATTTAGAATATCATGATCAGCTTGTGCAATCCTTCCCGAATGTGTTTGAGGTTGTGAAAGAGCTACATGATAAGGGCCATAAGATGGCCCTCGTAACTACGAAACAAAGGCAGGCAGCTATGAAAGGTTTAACATTATTTGGCCTTGATGCATACATGGGTGCTACAGTTTGCCTTGATGATACGGCCGCCCATAAACCAGACCCTGAGCCACTTATACTAGCAATGCAAGGAATTAAAGCTATACCAGAAAAGACAATTATGGTCGGCGACAATCCTGCAGATATTCTAGGTGCAAAAAACGCAGGCGTAACAAGCTGTGCCGTAGGCTGGAGTATGAGAGGCTTAGAATACCTAACACAATACGAACCAGACTACATAATAAATGATATGCGTGAGTTAATTGAAATCGTTAGCTAAAATATAAATATTCTTAGTGCTAAAATAATAATCAAAACGATATCCTATACAATGGTAAAAGACGCTCGAAGGTATCTTCAATTTTTTGTAGAAACTGTTGACCATCCATGTTAATGACGGTATTTTTATCTAGCTCAATACCGCAAGTGATTTCGCTTTTTTTCACAGTTTTGAGCTTCTCTATGTATTCATTGAATAGCTCGTCACTCATATTATGATGGACATGTTCGCCATGAGGCTTGGTGTGGTCTAGGGACCAGGTATAGTTAGCGGGAATTTGCTGCTTAATTGCTGTCAGCTGTTTTGCTAAATTGTCTGCAAAGACAGTTTTGTTCTGGGATTCATAGATAATGGCAAAGTCGATATACGCATGGGTAGACCAAATGCCCACCTGGAAGTGCGGTAAAGCTTTGTAACCCCGAGGGTTAGTGGAAAATGCCACCCAAGTATCATCTGGCGGATTTACCGTTCTGCGAGCATGCCTTGCTACATGTGGATAGATTGGCTGTCCTAGCTTTGCACTTAAGAATGGAGCTATGTGCTCTCCTATTGCCGTTAACTTTGGCCTAACTGTAGTTAAAATAGCAGCCATGCGTGGGTCTAGCCCATGTACATTTAAAACGTCAAAATCCGCAATATCAAATCCTGTAAAACTCATTAAATTCAGCTCCTATCATTAGTATCACTGTAAGATTTAAATAGTATTTGAAAGCTAGCTAGATTTTATCAAAATCTAATTTAGGAAGCGAATTGAAAGCTTTAATAATAAAGAAAACTTAATCAGATGGAGCTTGTAGAATGACTAGTTTTTAGCGAAAGGATGGTTGCTATGGAAAAAATAAAAATAGGAATCGTTTCCGATACCCATGGCATTTTAAGGCCTGAAGTTGTTAAAGAACTGCAAGGAGTAGATAGGATTTTACATGCTGGTGACATTGTTGGTCTGGATATAATTGAAGAGCTAGAGCGAATAGCCCCAGTCTATGCGGTGCGAGGTAATTGTGACCATGGTGAATGGTCAATGAAATTTCCGAAAACGGATTTAATACAACTAGGAGAAGCTAGCATCTACTTATTACATAATTTATACGAAATAGATATTGCACCAGGTGCTGCGGGGGTTAATATAATTATATGTGGACATAGCCATCAGCCAGCCTTTGAAGAAAAAGCAGGAATAGTCTATATTAATCCAGGCAGTTGTGGACCTAGGCGTTTCAGTCTGCCGATTTCCATGGCGATTATGGAGTTAGAATCCAGACAATGCAAGGTGCAGTTTATAAATTTAGAGCGTCCTAAGGATACTAACACATATACTACAGTCTTAGAGTAACCCCCCTTGTACATTATACAAGGGGATTTTTGTCTTGACAGCGTTAGTAGTGCCATGTTAGGATATTAGAAATATACCTGCACTTTATTATGGTAGCAGGCTAAAGTGCTAAAGGGATTAGTAATACCTAACTGGCATTGGAGGAGAGAAACATGGCAAAACCACTTGTGTTTGAAAAACCATTAGGTGTAAGAGATTATCTACCAGGAGAAGTGCGCTGGAAGAAGGAAGTTGAGCGGAGAATAGGGAGCTGTTTAGAATTATGGGGATACCAAGAAATTATTACCCCAGCTTTAGAGTATTTTGATACGATTGGCGGCTGCAGTAATATTTTGCAGCATAGACTTTATAAATTAATTGACCGGAACGGTAAGACTCTAGTTTTACGTCCAGATATGACTACACCAATAGCTAGGGTTGTAGCGTCGTTACTTAAAGATGAACCTCTGCCGATGCGCTTATGCTATAATACATCCATTTATCGGATGCAAGAAAAAGACGCTGGGAAGGATGCTGAATTCTTTCAATCTGGCGTAGAGCTAATTGGTAGTGATGAGCCATATGCAGATGCAGAGGTGGTAGCCTTAGCTGCTGAGGCGCTAAAAGCCGCTGGATTAGATAATTTTAAAATTGCCATAGGAGAGACGTCGTTTCTAGATTCTTTTCTAAATGAGAAAGCACCTGCGTATGTTTCAGAATTAAAGCAAATCTTGATTAAACAAGATTATGTTGGCTGGAGCGAATACGTAAAGTCGCTTTCAATTGATGAAGAGACACGCAAATCATTATTAACGTTACCTAAGCTCCAGGGCGACCGTAGCATGATTGCTAAAGCTCGAACTTTAGTTAAGAACGAGAAAGCAATTAATGCACTAATTTATCTTGATCAGGTATGGGATATTTTGGAGAATTACGATGTATCAAAATATATGCATATAGATTTCACAACCCTTAGAGGTCAGGACTACTATACGGGCATGATTTTCGAGGTGTATGCACCCCCTGTAGGCTTTCCTATTTGTGGCGGTGGACGATATAACGATTTAATTAGTGAGTTTGGTAGAAAGGCTCCTGCAGTCGGTTTTGGTATCTGGGTAGAGCGCCTTATTGAAGCATTGAGTATGGAAGACCAAGCATCTGACACATATCTACTTCTATTTAATCAAGAACAGCAGGCAGAGCTACAGGCCGCTATTGAACAGGCGAAACTATGGCGTCAGCAAGGCTACAAGGTGGAAGTAATAGGCTGTGCAAAGGCTGACTTAGCGTCTGTAATGGAGGCGCGCAAGCAAAATCTACATTATGCTGAGGTTTGGGACTATGATACGTGGAGCGTTAAATCGCCAGCTTCGTTAAAGGGGGAACAGTAACATGGAAAAGCTAGTCGTTGCCCTGCCAAAGGGAAGGATTATGTATGAAGCTATTGAAATGCTTAGAGAATGTGGCTTTTCCTTACCTAAAAACGGCGACTTATCTCGCAAGCTAATCATCGAAGATGAGTCGGCACAGATGACCTTTATTCTGGCTAAACCATCTGATGTTCCCATCTATGTAGAGTACGGGGCCGCCGACCTAGGAGTTGTCGGTAAGGACGTTTTACTAGAGGAAAATCGTGATGTGTATGAATTACTAGACTTAAAAATAGCTGCCTGTAGACTGTGTGTTGCGGGGATGCCTAATACAAAATATCGGATGATTCCTAGAATCGCTACTAAGTTCTCCCGTGTCGCTTCAGATTATTTCCGACAGCAGGGTAAGCAGGTAGAAATTATCAAACTTAATGGCTCAATTGAAATAGCGCCACTCATCGGCTTGGCAGATTGCATCGTAGATATAGTTTCAACGGGTAGAACGCTCAAGGAAAACGGTCTTGTAGAGCTAGAAGAAATTATGCCAATTACCAGTCGTTTGATTGCGAACCGTATGAGCTACCGTATGAAGCATAGCGAGATAACTCATATAGTAGATACCTTAGAGAAAACAATAACCAATAACAATGGTTAAACGATAGCTAATAACAATAGTTAAGGGGGGAACTAAGTGGTAGATATTCAAATACTTGACGCGAAGGACTTTAAATATGAGCGAGATGTAGAGACGGGCACTGAGCAGCAGCTGACAGCCGTTATGAGCATAATAAATGAAGTGAAGACTAAGGGTGACGCAGCGGTTAAAAGTTTAACCAAGCAATTTGACAAAGTAGAGCTTAATGAGCTAAGGGTTTCAGAGGCTGAGATAGAAGCAGCCTACACTAAGCTTGCTCCAGAACTAATTGAAATCATCCGTGATGCAAAAGAAAACATTACAAAATATCATGAAAAACAGAAGCAAAACTCTTGGTTCTCTACGCAAGAAAACGGTACAATACTGGGTCAAAAGGTTACTCCCTTAGATCGCGTAGGCGTATACGTTCCAGGGGGAACTGCAGCATATCCTTCATCAGTGTTAATGAATGTGCTGCCTGCACAAATTGCTGGCGTTAAAGAAATCGTAATGTGTACACCACCAGGGCAGGACGGAATCCCGGCAGCTATACTTGTAGCTGCTAAGGAATGTGGGGTTACGGAAATCTATCGAATTGGTGGAGCACAGGCGGTTGCAGCCATGGCATATGGTACGGAATCAATTGCTAGGGTCGACAAGATAACGGGACCAGGAAACATTTATGTTGCTATAGCCAAGAAAATGGTCTTTGGTGTAGTCGATATTGACATGATTGCTGGACCGAGTGAAATACTAGTTGCCTGTGATGAAAAAGCTACGCCAGCTTATGCAGCAGCAGATATGCTCTCTCAAGCTGAGCACGACGTATTAGCAGCAGCTTATTGTGTTACAACCTCGAGGCAGCAGGCGGAAGAAATTCGCCAGGAGCTTGCTAAACAGCTTCTTGAACTAGATCGGAACGAAATTGCTAAACAATCATTAGAGCAGCAGGGTAAAATTATTATAGTAGCAAATCGCGAAGAATTGCTTGCGGTAATTAACGATATAGCACCAGAGCACCTGGAGATGATGGTTGAAGAACCATTCTCTTACCTTGGAGAAATCAGACATGCTGGCGCAATATTCTTAGGGCCATATAGCTCAGAACCAGTAGGGGACTATTTTGCAGGGCCGAATCATGTATTACCGACAAGTGGTACTGCAAGATTTTCTTCACCGTTATCAGTAGATGATTTCATAAAAAAATCGAGTGTTATCTATTATAGTAAGGAAGCCTTGAAAGCAAATGGCAGAAAGATTGTATCCTTTGCTAATGAAGAGGGCTTAGATGCCCATGGTAAAGCCGTAGCGATACGCTTGGAAATGGAGGGGTTGTAAAATGACAACACGCACCGCAGAACTGACGAGAGAAACGCAAGAAACAAAAATTGCTGTCAAATTAAATATCGATGGTACTGGAAAGAGAGACATCCAGACAGATGTACCATTTATGACACACATGTTAGATTTATGGGCAAAGCACGGGTCTTTCGACTTAGAAATCAAAGGCTTTGGCGATATTGAAATCGACGATCACCATACTACAGAAGACATGGGGATTACATTAGGGCAAGCCTTTAACAAGGCCTTAGGTGATAAAGCAGGTATTAAACGCTATGGTCACGCACTAGTCCCGATGGATGAAGCATTGGCTGAGGTAATTGTTGATTTAAGCAATCGCCCACATTTAGAGTATCGTGCTGAATACCCAACTGATACCGTCGGTAACTTTTCTGTTGAGCTTGTGGAAGAATTTCTGTGGAAATTTGCGCTAGAAGCTCGGATAACCTTACATGTTCGAATTCACTACGGCAAAAATACACATCACATGGTTGAGGGGATTTTCAAAGCCCTAGGACGAGCATTAGATGACGCGACACAACTTGATTCACGGGTACAAGGGGTACTCTCTACGAAGGGAGCATTATAACAGTGATTGCAGTTATTGATTATGGGATGGGCAACTTGCGAAGTGTTACGAAGGCCCTTGAAAAATTAGGCTACGAGCCACAAATTGTCGATAAGCCCGGACAGCTTAAAGACGCGAACGGTGTTATTTTACCAGGAGTAGGAGCCTTTGGGGATGCCATGGAAAACCTCCAAACCCAAAATTTCATTCCAGCTATAAAAGAGTTCATAAACACTGGCAAACCTTTCCTGGGCATTTGCTTAGGTATGCAGCTACTATTTGACAGTAGCAATGAGATGGGAGAGCATCAAGGACTCGGATTAATACCTGGAAAAGTTGTCCGCTTTCAAGGGAACTTTAAAGTTCCACAGATGGGCTGGAATCAACTACAGCTTCATGATGACAATCACTATATATTTAATAATATTAGTACGGGCGGTCATGTATATTTCGTACACTCTTACCATGCTAAAGTGGATAATCCAGACCACGTCCTAGCGACCACTGATTACCATAGCGATGTAACTGCTATTGTTGGAAGAGATAATATCGTTGGTATGCAATTCCACCCTGAGAAAAGTAGTGAGGTTGGGTTGCAACTGTTGAGGAATTTTGGTGAGAGATGTAGCAGCGAATAGCTGGCTATGATATCAATTTACTCGCCAAAGCCTACAGCATTAAGTATTGCTAAGGCTCGGTCTGTCAAAGCTCCAAACTCGCCCTAAGGGGCTCAAACAGGAGGAGCTTAACTTGCCAGAACTTCGTCAAGCACTACTAAATGCTTTCACCAAAGCTCGCTCATCGACACCACAGCCAGCTATTCTGAAGCAAACATAGTATAGTATGAAGCGGATGAATTAAAGTGGGAGGAGTGTGCAGAATGCACTCGCACAAACCGCTCAAACAGGTGAAGCTTTTTGCGGAAATCTTCGCTAAGTAATTTTAGCAAAGCCTCCAGCAAAGTTCACATAGCCGAACACATCCCCCACGCACTACTTAAAGCGGGATGACACAGCCAGCTATTCTGAAGAAGACATAACATATAAGTGGAACGACAGCACATCCAGCTATTCAAAGCAGACATAACATATAAGCGAGACGACACCGTAACCATATATTTTGAAGCAGACATAGTATTGTTATACTAAGTGAGTGGGAATATTTTGATGAGCGACCTATAGCGGAAGGTTGTTTAACATTTCTTAGTGAAGGATTGCCAGAAACTCCAACTGTCTGACCGGAGGGTAGTGTCCGGAGGGAGTTTTGGAGTTTGGCTGTCCGAGCTTAGAAATGTAACAACCGAAAGCAGGGGAGCGAATTAAAATGTTTCTACTCACGTCAATTTAACTTCAATCACTAACTAAATTTTGAGGAGGAACACACATGACCTTTACCATCTACCCAGCCATCGACATGCGCGACGGCAAATGCGTACGACTTTTTAAAGGAGATTTCAATCAGGAGACGGTCTATCACCAAAATCCTGTGGAAGTATATAAGACATGGGTCGAGCAGGGGGCGAAATTTGTTCATGTAGTAGACCTAGACGGAGCTAAGGATGGCAGGCCAGCGCATCTAGAAGTAGCTACAGGGATGGTGCAAGCGGGTATAGAAGACGGGAAGCAAATCCCAATTCAGTACGGTGGCGGCATCCGCTCAATGGAGACGTTAAAGCAAGTTTTAGAAGCTGGTGTTAATCGAGCGATTCTCGGCACTTCAGCTGTTGAAGATAAAGCATTTGTAAAGGAAGCACTTGAAACATATGGTGAGCGGGTAGTCATCGGATTAGACTGTCGCAACGGATATGTGGCAACGAAGGGCTGGTTAGAGACAGCAGAAGTAAAGGCGACTGATGTAGCTAAGGAGCTTAAGGAGTGGGGAGCGAGATTATTTGTCTATACAGATATATCCCGTGACGGTACTTTAACAGGACCTAATATCGAAGAAATGGTACACTTTGCAACGGAGGCTCAGGTTGACGTAATAGCTTCTGGTGGCGTAAGTAATATGCAGGACTTAAAGGATTTAACAGCAGTTAAGGATAAGGGAATTGTTGGCGCTATCGTTGGGAAAGCATTATACACAGATGCGGTCACGCTAAAACAGGTGAAGGAAGAAGGGATCGAATGCTAACGAAACGAATTATTCCTTGCTTAGATGTTAAGGACGGTCGCGTGGTAAAAGGGATCCAGTTTGTTAATCTACGTGATGCAGGAGACCCTGTAGAGCTTGCATCCTTTTATGATAAAGAGGGTGCTGATGAGCTTGTGTTTTTAGATATTTCTGCGTCCCACGAAGGTAGGGCGACAATGATTCAGGTTGTTGAGCGCACGGCGTCGGAGGTATTTATACCTTTTACCGTTGGTGGTGGAATTTCTAATGTAGATGATATTAAACGGATTTTACGTGCAGGCGCAGATAAGGTATCATTAAATACACAGGCGGTATTAAATCCTAGCTTAGTAACAGAGTCAGCCAAGCGCTTTGGAAGCCAATGTATTGTTGTTGCTATTGACGCTCGCTATCGACCAGAGCAGGATGACTTTGAGGTTCTAACACATGGTGGACGCAATCAGACTGAACTAGAGGCAATTGCCTGGGCGAAGGAAGTGGAGCGCCTAGGTGCTGGTGAGATTCTACTTACAAGTATGGATGCCGATGGCTCGAAGGATGGCTTTGATATCGAGTTAACTAAGCGCGTCAGTGATGCTGTTTCAATTCCTGTAATAGCTTCAGGAGGTGCAGGTAATAAGGAGCATTTTGTCGATGTATTTGAACAAACAAATGCTGATGCTGCTTTAGCTGCGTCAATTTTTCATTATAAGGAAACATCTGTGAAAGAGGTAAAGGATTTTCTAAAGGAGAAAGGGGTTATTGTGCGATGAGTCAAGATGTTATGTCGGTCAATTCCTTAGATCTAGCAAATCGTTTACAGGACATTAATTTTCCACAAAAAGACGAAGGCTTACTTCCTGCGATTGTTCAAGATGCAGAGACGAAGGAAGTATTGATGCTTGCCTATGCTAATCGTGAATCACTGCAAAAGACTATTGAAACAAGAACAACATGGTTTTGGAGTCGTAGTCGCAAGGCACTTTGGAATAAAGGGGCAACCTCTGGTAACATTCAGGAGATTGTCGATATCCGCTATGATTGTGATCAAGATACCCTGCTGTTTTTAGTAAACCCTAAGGGTCCAGCTTGTCACACGGGAGAGAATACCTGCTTTTACCGTTCGTTCTTTGATGGATGGCCAAAGCAAGCAGACGATCAAGGTAATGTTGAGACTCCGATTGCATCTAACATGATGGGTAAGAAGCAAAAGCCACCAGTGTTAGATTTCCTATATCAGCTAGAACAATATATTCAGGAGCGCAAGGAGACAAGGCCAGAAGGCTCCTATACCACCTATCTGTTCGATGAAGGTGTAGATAAAATTTTGAAAAAGATTGCTGAAGAGAGCGGCGAGGTTATCATTGCAGCTAAGAATAACAGCACAGAAGAACTAGTGTATGAGTCTGCGGATTTAATGTATCATTTGATTGTTTTGCTGCAAAACCAAGGTATTACCATTGAGCAAATTGTGGATGAGCTTGCAAACAGGCATAAAAAAGATGTATAAAGTTGCATGAAAAACCAGCAGTGTGAAATAGATTTTATTTTATGATATACTATCGGCGTATAGGAATACATACGCTGGTAGTATATTAGTTTTTATGGGAGGCAAATGCTAATGCTAGGCCTTAGCGAAATGGAGGATGATAAATAATGAGTAACAAAATAATTCCTCTCAAGGTGAATTCAAACTTTTTCTTTGAGCGGGCAGTTCGCTGCTTAGACAAAATGAATTATAAAGGTGCAATTAAATATTTCAAGCGTGCTATTGAGCACGATCCGTATAATGCGCTTAATCATTGCAATTTAGCTGGAGTAATGTCAGAGATAGGAGACTACAGGGAAAGTAATAAAATCCTTTTCCACGTTATAAATTATATAGATCGTAAAGCCTATGAATGCTATTTCTATATTGCCAATAATTACGCGAATATGGGTGACTTCGATCGTGCCGCAACATACGCTAATAAGTATCTTGAAGTTGATATTAACGGTGAATTCGCATCAGATGCTGAAGATTTATTAGAGTTTTTCGGTGATGTTGATGATGATGAGGAGTACGACAAAGAAACGATTAACGATGATGTTGCTCAAAGGCTGCTAGAGGAAGGTAAGTTCGAGGAAGCATTAAAGGAGCTTGCAAAAATCCTAGCTGAATATCCAGACTATCACGTTGCCCGAAACAATCTAGCGCTTACATATTTCTATTTAGGGAAAACAGAGGCTGCAATTAAGGAATCGAAAAAGGTTTTAGAAGTCGATTTAGATAATATTCATGCCCGTTGCAACCTAGCAATTTTTTATTATGAACAGCAGCTAGAGGAACTAATGAATGTAGAGCTAAATTATTTAAGGGCAGTAACTCCGCTCTTTGACGACCACATATATAAGCTAGCGTTGACATTAGGTATGCTTGGAGAACATGAACAAGCCTATCGTCATTTCCGAAGAATTATTAGACGAGAAACTGCCAATGATTATCAGGTGTATTTCATGCTTGCCATAGCAGCAGCTAATACAAATCGGCACAAGATTGCATTAAACTATTTAAACAAGGCGCAAAAGCTTGATCCAGGCTCAGATATTCCGAAGTTTTATTATGAGCTAATTAAAAACGCCATTAAACTTAATACAACAGTAAGCAAATTAGGATACTTCTATAATCTGCCCTTTGAAGAGCATCTAAAACGGGTAGAGCTACGATTAGAGAAGAAGGTAACAACAGAGATATTGCAAGATCCTATTGTTAAAATGTCTTTATCCTGGGCTCTAAAACACAGCAATGAAACCACTAAGCTCAACGTAATTCGACTGCTTAGTATTGTCTTTGATGATGAGGTTAAGCGTGAGTTCGACGCCTTTTTACAAAGCCCTGAGGAAAGTGATGAGCTAAAAAAAGTAATCCTAATCCTATTCCATCAGTATGATATTAAGGGTCCTTACGAAGTGGTTTTGAAAAGAAAGAAAACTGAGGTGACCGAAGAGCAGGTTAGCAAGATGTACATAACCTGGAAGCCAGAATGGATTCAAGTGTTAGAGCTGGTTATCGGCACATTAGATGATGATTCAGGAGATAATACAACTCTGGTAGCAGACCTTGAGTCAATTTGGATTGAGTTTCTTAGTAAAAAAGGCACGGATATGCCTAAGAGATTCCATGCTAACAGTTGGGCAGCAGCGTTAGAGTATGCAGTTTTCATGCTGCATGGCTATAGAAAAACGCAAGCGCAAATTGCCAATAAATATAGCATCTCGACTGCAACATTATCGTCAAAATATAAAGAGCTATTAAAAATCTGTAAGCGCTTGCAAAGAAGGTAATTTACCGTAAATTGACAAAGTAGTAGGTGTGAAAAGATGGATAACAAACACATAATAATGGGGACTGCAGGGCACATAGACCATGGAAAAACAACATTGATTCGTGCCCTTACAGGCAAGGAAACAGACTATATTAAGGAGGAGAAGGAGCGGGGGATTTCCATTGATATTGGATTTGCTCCATTCACCTTAAATGATGGTCGAACGATTGGTGTTATTGATGTTCCTGGTCACGAGAAGTTTATCAAAAATATGCTTGCGGGAATTGGTGGCATAGATTTTGTACTACTCATAATTGATGTTAACGAAGGAATTATGCCGCAGACTACGGAGCATTTCCATATCCTGAATCTCTTGGGGATTAAGAAGGGTATCATAGTGTTGACCAAAGCTGATTTAGCAGAAGATGAGTGGGTTGATTTTGTAAAAGAAGAGGTTCGTGAACAGTTCGCGACCACAGCCTTCAAGGATGCGCCGATTGTAGCGGTTTCTGCTACAACTGGACAAGGTATAGATGAATTAAAGCAAGAAATCGCTAAATTAGCAGATACGATAAAAACTAAAGAAACAATTGCAGCCTTTCGCATGCCTATTGATAGAATCTTCTCCATCTCTGGCTTTGGAACGGTAGTAACAGGTACTGCTATTTCTGGTATGGTGAACATTGGAGATAAAATAGAACTGCTACCAGATGGTCAGGAAGGAAGAATTCGTGGTGTCCAGCACCATAGTAGTAAGGTTGAAACAGGCTATGCTGGTCAACGCCTAGCATTAAATATCTCTGGCTTAGAGTCTGCTGAGATTGAGCGTGGCATGGTTGTGGCAGAGCCTAGCATTTTTCAGCCGACTAATAGGATCGATGTAAGAATTCAGATGATAGACCCGTCGCCACGGGAGCTGGCAAATCGCTCGCGGGTAAGGATATATACTGGCAGCAGTGAGGTTTTTGGACGAGTGGTGCTACTAGAATCGGACACGCTCAATTCAGGGCAGGCTGGATTGGCCCAGCTTAAGCTTGAGTCACCAATTGTAGTAGAGCCGAAGGATCGACTAATTATACGCTTTTACTCACCTATGGAAACCATAGCGGGGGGCGTTGTAATAGAGCCACATCCTGCTAAGTTCTACAAGCGATTCCACGAACAAACGCTAAAAGAATTACGCATGAAGGAAAAGGGTGGTCTAGCTGAACGCATACTAGAAAACCTTAAAAACATTGGTGTAGCCAATCTAAAAACATTGACCACTGATGTCAAGGCATCAAGCCCTGATATCGTAGAGAAAGAACTAAAGGGGCTTATAAGTAGTAAACAGGTGCATTTTGTCGAAGCGTTAGCGATGTATATCTTGCGTGCTGAATATCAATACATTTTAAAAACTACGATTAGCTTAATAGAGGCCTATTACAAGCAGCATAAATTCACTCGCTTCGCACCGAAGGGTCAGCTTCATAGTGAAATCGTAGCCGCTACGAAAAAAACAGCATATAAACCGAAGGTATTAGAAGCGATTTGGAACGAACAGGAATTCCAGGAAAGTATAGAATCAGTTGGAGATTCACTTGCATTAAGGGGTTATCAGGTGCAATTAACCGCCGAAGATGAGCAGCTACTGCAGCAGTTAACTAAGATTTACTCAGATGCTGGAATATCGGTTCCAAGTAATAAAGAAGTCCTTGAACGTATACCTGCCTTAAAGTCGGAGCAAAGGCTACTGGATTTGTTGATGTATCTAGTGGAGCAGGATACTTTAGTGTTTGTAGCTGACGGGATGTTCTATCATCGTCAGACAATTGAACATTTAGTTGAGGTTCTGCAAGCACTGTCGGCTAAAAAAGAGAAATTCACAGTCAGTGATTTCCGTGACGAAATAGATTCGTCAAGAAAATATACCGTTGCCTTACTTGAGTACTTTGATCGTGAGAAAATTACACGCAGAGTTGGCGACGAGCGAGTATTACTAAAGAAAAGTTAAAGTTATTTGCTGTATTTATAAAATGTCACAAGTTCTTAACCAGGCTGTAATACTGTTGCAATATATAGGCATTATAATGAGGGTGTCAAAAGAATTTTGACCCCCTTTTTATATATACTTAATTCTTGGCGTGTATCGTAAACACGTCTATTTTTTTGTGTATTTTTAGAACATACTAGAATTTATTAAATTTTAGCAAATTTTCATATCTATTGGATTTTATGGGGAGGTTCGATATATAATAGAGTGACAGGCGGTGATGTTTATGAATTTACTTGTAGTTACGGGAATGTCAGGGGCAGGGAAAACTGTTGCCGTTCAAGCTCTAGAGGATATAGGATACTTCTGTATAGATAATATTCCACCAGTGCTGATTCCGAAATTTGCAGAGCTCGTTGAACAGTCGGAGGGAAAGCTGAAGAAGGTTGCCTTCGTCATTGATTTGCGGAGCCGTGAGTTTTTCCCAAGCTTAATTGCTGCCTTGCGCGATTTAACTTTAGAAGGGAAAATGACGCCACAGGTGTTATTCTTAGATGCTGCAGATGAAGTACTAGTAAAACGTTACAAAGAAACACGACGCAGACACCCCCTTGCACCAGAAGGACAGCTTTTGGAAGGGATTAAAGAAGAGCGTAAGCGACTAAGTGAGATTAAAGGTATTGCAAACTTTATTGTCGACACAACGCAACTGAAGCCACAACAGCTTAAAGAAAAGCTCGCTGGTTTCTTTTCAGATAATGAGAAGCAGGATATGCAGATATCGATTGTTTCCTTTGGTTTTAAACATGGTGTACCAATTGACGCTGACCTCGTTTTTGATGTGCGTTTTTTGCCAAATCCACACTATGTAGATGAGCTTCGTCCATACACTGGTCAGAATCAGGATGTATACAACTATGTAATGCAGTGGCCACAAACACAGGTGTTTTTGGAGAAACTGACTAATCTATTAGAATTTTTATTACCACAATATAAAAAAGAGGGTAAGGCTACACTGATGATTGCTATTGGCTGTACAGGCGGTAGACATCGTTCCGTTGCAACCACTGAATATCTCGCTAATTATCTTAGGGACAAAAACTATCCAGTGCAGATTACCCATCGGGATGGGAATTTATAATGCCTTACGGTAGAACAAAAAAACTGCGGGCGAAACAGCGTACATTCGGAATTCTTTTAGGGATTTGCGGATTGGTTTTAGCTGTCTTAAGTACCGCAATTTTGTTTGAAAACTTAATACTCTCAGAGGAACCATTATGGCTGACAACGGCGGTTGCAGCTATGATTTGTGTTATAGGGATTATTTTAGCTGTATTTGGATTCCTACACTACTACTATGATATACGCTTGCAATTTGCTCAGCGGCCACAGCATACTCCCAGTAAAGTAGTAGCTATTGGTGGTGGTACGGGCCTTTCAATGCTTTTGCGCGGACTAAAGGAGTACGACTTAGACTTAACGGCAATCGTTACAGTAGCTGATGATGGCGGTAGCTCAGGGCGTTTGCGTGACGAATTAGAGATGCTACCACCAGGTGATATTCGTAATGTCTTAGTATCATTGGCTGATACAGAGCCTTTATTAGAAAAGCTCCTACAGCATCGCTTTAATCGTGGTAAGAACCTATCTGGTCATAGTATTGGAAATCTACTCTTAGCAGCCCTGCAGGAAATTACGGGGGATTTTAAATCGGCAATTCGCGAGATGAGCCGAGTATTAGCAGTGAGGGGGCAGGTAATACCAGTTGCCGAAGAGCCTGTTCAGTTAGTTGCCAAGATGAAGGATGGCCGTATCATCCAAGGAGAATCTTCAATTCCCAAGGCCAACGGTGTAATCCAGAAGGTGTTTATAAAGCCTCAA
This sequence comes from Desulfuribacillus alkaliarsenatis, assembly GCF_001730225.1. Classification (NCBI taxonomy): domain Bacteria; kingdom Bacillati; phylum Bacillota; class Desulfuribacillia; order Desulfuribacillales; family Desulfuribacillaceae; genus Desulfuribacillus; species Desulfuribacillus alkaliarsenatis. Next base: position 71,744 of record NZ_MIJE01000003.1, read on the forward strand.
GAAATAGAGGCGACACCAGAGGCTATTAAGGCTATACAAAGTGCAGATATGATAATTGTAGGTCCAGGAAGTCTATACACGAGTGTATTGCCAGCCTTACTCGTTAATGGGATTGCAGCAGAAGTCAGTGCAGCGTCGGCACCTAAGGTTTTTATATGTAATGTGATGACGCAGCCTGGGGAGACAGATAGATATTCTGCCTATGACCATGTGAAGTCCATCTATAACCATGTCGGACATGGTTTGTTTGATACAATTATATGTCATGAAGGTAAGGTTCCTGAAACAATAACGAAGAAGTACGATGCCCAGGGAGCAGAGCCAGTTGAACTTCAGATAGAAAAGTTAAAACGACTTGGCCTTGAAGTAATAGCAGAGGATTTAAGTATTAGTCACACCTATTTCAGGCATGATTCGAAAAAAGTAAGTAGATTAATCCTGAAGCTATTGGCTAACAGAAGTGAACAAATTCAAGGGGAAGTAGTTATCCAGACTTCAAGTACTGAGCATAGTTAGAGAAAGTGGTGTGAAATGAAATGTCATTTGCTGCACATACGAAAAAAGAATTAACATTCATAAAAGCAAGCGATTGCTGTAAAAAATCGGAATTATCTGCCCTAGTTCGAATGAACGGTAGTATCGGTCTTGGCCAGAAACGCATGTATGTAGATGTAAAGACGGAGAATGCAGCCATTGCTAGGCGTATATATTCTCTCTGTAAAGAGCTGTTTGAGATAACACCTGAGCTACTAGTGCGAAAAAAAATGCGCTTAAAGAAAAATAACACATATATCGTACGAATTACCGAAAACGCTAGAAATATTTTACAAGAATTATATATTGTAGATGAGTCTATGCAGCCAGTAGAAAAGATCCATTCTACATTAGTAAAGAAAAAATGCTGTAAGAAGGCATACCTACGAGGGGCTTTTTTAGCTGGTGGATCAGTTAATAATCCAGAACGAGCGTCATATCATCTAGAAATAGCATCGGGATACCAGGGGCATTGCACTGAGCTGTCCGAGCTGGCCAACTCATTTGGACTCAATGCTAAATGCATTGAACGCAAAAAAGGCTTTGTCCTCTATATTAAGGAAAGCGAACTAATATCTGCATTTATGAGTATCGTCGGTGCCCATCAATCCTTACTTCGCTTTGAAGACATACGAATTATTAAAGATATGCGCAATTCTGTAAACAGACTGGTTAATTGTGAAACTGCAAATTTAAATAAAACGATTAATGCAGCTATGAAGCAAATAGAGAATATTAAGCTTATAGATTCAGTTCTTGGCCTAGAGGAATTGCCAGATAAGCTCCGGGAAATTGCCGAGCTACGCTTACAGCATCCTGATATTAATTTAACGGAATTAGGAGACATGCTTAGTCATAAGGTAAGTAAGTCTGGGGTTAATCATCGCTTGCGAAAGCTTAATGAGATAGCAGACAAGTTAAAAGCGGGTAAGCTTAAGGAGTAAAAAGCTAGAATAAGTAGAAGTAAGAAAAGGTAAGAAAGCTGGAAGAGTAGGTGTTTAATGGTGCGCCCAGAGGGACTTGAACCCCCGCACCTGGCTCCGGAGGCCAGTGCTCTATCCAACTGAGCTATGGGCGCTAGTGAAAAGAACGTGCACATTTCATTATATAATATTCAATAGATTATAGCAAGGAGGTCTAGAGCTTGGAGGGTCAGGAAGTTAGTTATTTTATTGCATTTATTTTCGGTTTTGCAGCGATTACATCTCCTTGTATTTTGCCGTTAATACCAGGTTTCTTATCATTTATAACTGGTGCTACAATTAAAGAAATTCAAGTAGCTGGAGCATCAAAAAATCCTTTTAAACAGAAGGCGTTTTTGTATTCTATTAGCTTCGTTCTAGGTTTTTCCCTAGTATTTATTGTTATGGGATATACTGCAGGGGCAATAGGACAATTTCTGATGAGATATATGCCATATCTAACGACAATCGCTGCATTATTCATATTTTTATTTGGAGTACATATGGCAGGGCTGTTCCGTTTTACGAAGCTAATGGGAACTAAGCGATTAGATATGGGTATGGTTAAGGGTGGCAGTTTTGTTGGCGCATTTCTATTAGGTGTTGCTTTCTCGATTGGCTGGACACCGTGTGTAGGTCCTATTCTAGCTGCTATCCTGATGATGGCTGCGAACGCTGAAACAGCTAGTGGAGGAGCGATGCTGCTTGCCGTATACTCCTTGGGTATGGGTATCCCGTTTATATTAATGGCACTTTTTATTAACGCATTTCAAAAGCAGTTGATGAAAATTGGTAGATACTTACCTTATATAGAAAAGGCCAGTGGTTATTTATTGATGCTAGTTGCTATTGCATTGTATTTCGGCTGGTTAGAGAGATTGACATTACTGCTTCTATAGAAACGAAACCACATAGGAAAACCATATAGGTTCATTTTTTCAAGGCTAGGAATAGGAATCCCAAGCGTGCGAATGCTAACATTAATATTTATATTTTCTTTCTTATAGATATTAAAAATAGCGCTTGGGGGACTTATCATGAAAAAGCTTAGGGTGGCCATCAATGGCTTTGGTAGAATTGGCAGACTTGTGACAAGGATTATTGCTGCGAAAAAGTCTGATGTTATTGAACTTGTAGCTATTAATGATTTAACAGACGTTAGAACACTTGCACATTTGCTAACCTATGATTCCCTTCATGGAACATACGTGGGAAATATCAGTGCTTCTGCTGATAAACACACAATCACAATTGACAATCAACATATTCAAATCTTAAATGAACCAGACCCCGAAAAGCTTCCCTGGAAAAAGTTAGACATTGATTTAGTCGTTGAGGCGACTGGTAGGTTTAAAACTAGAGACCAAATTCAGAAGCAGCTTCACGCAGGAGCTAAAAAAGTAGTTGTCAGTGCTCCGACGGAAGGTGAAGATTTAATGCTAGTAATGGGGGTCAACGAGCAAAAATATGACCCTAGCACCCATCACTTTATTTCAGCATCATCATGTACGACTACCTGCTTAGCACCTGTTGTGAAGGTGCTGCATGAGCAGCTAGGGGTTGCTCGTGGACTAATGACAACAATTCATTCCTATACAAACGACCAGGTTTTACTCGATCTCGCCCATGATGATTTGCGACGGGCCCGTGCCGCAGCAATGTCGATGATTCCAACTAGCACTGGAGCGGCCAAGGCTGTTGGCAAAGTAATCCCAGAGCTAGCAGGGAAGCTTAATGGTATGGCGATGCGTGTACCAACACCTAATGTATCATGTGTGGATATTGTACTAGAGGTTGAACGGGAAACATCTAAAACTAAAATCAACCAAATACTTCAAGAGGCAGCAAGACAAATGGATGATGTGATAGATGTATCTAAGCTACCATTAGTATCGATTGATTACAATGGTAGTCGATTTGCAGCTATTGTGGATGCAGAGTCAACGATGGTACTCGATAAGAATTTAATAAAGCTAATTTTATGGTACGATAACGAGTGGGGATACTCTTATCGTATGGTAGAATTAATATCCTATATTGCGAAACATCGCATCTAAGATTACAATGTAAGATGACACTTTTTATAATTAATGGAGGATGAGGAATGGCTTGTAGTAGGTTATCAATTAAGGATATTTCTTTAGAAGGTAAACGTATTTTTTGTCGTGTTGATTTTAATGTACCAATTTCTGCGGAGGGTAAGGTAACAGACGACACGCGGATTGTTAAAGCCTTACCGACGCTTCAATATATGATTGCTAAAGGTGCAAAAATTGTACTAGCAAGCCATTTTGGCCGTCCTAAGGGCGAGCGAAACGAGAAATACAGTTTAACACCTGTAGTAAAAAGGCTGTCAAAGCTATTACATACTGATGTTAAGATGGCTCCAGATTGCATCGGAGCAGAGGTAGAGGAATTAAAGAGCAGGATGCAACCAGGGGACGTTATTTTACTAGAAAACGTGCGCTTCCATCCCGGTGAAGAAAAAAATGATGAGAAACTAGCGCAGGAATTCGCTAAGAATATTGATGTCTTTGTCAATGACGCATTCGGCACAGCTCATCGTAGCCATGCATCGACAGCAGGTGTAGCAAAATTTGTACCAGTTGCCGTGGCAGGGTTCTTACTAATGACGGAAGTGAAAATGCTTGGGGAAGCATTACAGAATCCAAAGCGGCCGTTTACTGCTATCATAGGAGGCGCTAAGGTAAGTGATAAAATCCTTGTCATTGAAAGCCTTCTTGACCGCGTAGACAAGCTAATCATCGGTGGTGGTATGGCTAATACGTTCTTAAAGGCCCAAGGGTACGAAATTGGTAAATCTTTAGTAGAAGATGACCGAGTTCCTATTGCTAAAGATTTAATCGCTAAAGCAAAAGAGAAGAATGTGGAATTATTGCTACCGATTGATGTTCGAGTTGCCAAAGAGTTTTCTTATACACCAGAATATAAAAATGCCTTAGTTGAAGACATTCCAGAAACGTGGACAGCTTTAGATATTGGCCGCAGAACAATTGATTTATATTCAGAGGCCATTCGTTCATCTGCTACAATAGTTTGGAACGGGCCAATGGGTGTGTTTGAAATCAAGGAGTTTTCCGTAGGGACATTCAGTATTGCCCATATATTAGCGAAGCATGATGCATTTACGATTGTTGGTGGCGGAGATTCAGTAGCAGCAGTTGAGCAGGCGGGTCTTACAGATAAAATGGATCACATATCAACTGGTGGCGGCGCTTCTCTGAAAATGCTAGAGGGCAAGAAGCTGCCAGGTGTGGAAGTGCTAAACGTTAAACATGAGCAACCAACATCGACAGACTTTTGCAAATAAAATTAATAGAAGATAATTCTTTGAAAGATAATTTTTCAAAAGATATTCTTCAAAAGATAATTCTTTAAAAGATAATTAATAAAAGATTGGGAGGGGTCTACATCATGAAAAAACCAATCATTGCAGCAAATTGGAAAATGAACAAGACCGTATCAGAGACGGAAGAGTTTATTAAAAAACTAAGTGCTAAGGATATACCAGAGCATATTGAAGCCGTAGTTTGTCCGCCGTTCATTGGCTTAAAGGATGCGGTAAAACTTAAGCAGGGTACAGCTATAAAAGTTGGAGCACAGAACATGCACTTTGAAGAGCACGGAGCATACACTGGAGAAGTCAGTCCTGTTATGCTTAGTGATTTACAGGTGGATTACGTGATTCTTGGCCATTCTGAACGACGCCAGCTGTTTGGGGAAACGGATGAAGTCATCAATAAGAAAGTCCATGCAGCTTTCAAATATGGCTTATATCCTATCCTGTGTGTAGGCGAGACCTTAGAGCAAATGGAAGCTGGAGACACTGAAGTGTTAATTCAGAAGCAGCTTGAGCTTGGCTTAGCATGGCTGTCGGCTAATCAGGTGGCAGATATGGTTATTGCCTATGAACCTGTATGGGCTATAGGTACTGGCAAATCGTCTAATCCTGAGCTTGCTAATCAAACTATCAAACAAATACGCAAATATATTCAGGACATCTATGATACAAGCACTGCAAAGTCGGTACGTATCCAGTATGGCGGCAGTGTAAAACCTGAGAATATCAAGGATTATTTAAAACAATCAGACATCGATGGTGCCCTAGTTGGAGGAGCCAGTCTACAAGTGGAATCATTTTATAAGCTTTTAGTGTAAGCTAGTGCAATAGAGTTATAGGTGAGATTATAGCCAATAAATAATTAAGGTGCTTATTATAGTAATGCAGTTTGGATAAAGGGGGATGTTGGATAATGACTGAAGCTTACAAGCCCGTCTCACTAATCATTTTAGATGGTTATGGACTGAGAGAAGAAGAAACAGCGAACGCCATCAAGTTGGCTAAGACGCCAGTGATAGATGGGTTGATGCAGGAATACCCAACCGCCTCCTTAGGAGCGAGTGGTGAGCATGTAGGACTGCCAGCTGGACAGATGGGTAATTCAGAGGTCGGGCACTTGAATATTGGTGCGGGCAGAATTGTTTATCAAGAGCTAACAAGGATTAGCAAAGCCATTGAGTCTGGAGAGTTCTTCACTAATCCTGCTTTGCAGAAGGTGACAGAGCATGTGAAAAGCAAGCATAAAAAGCTTCACTTACTTGGCTTGGTATCAGATGGTGGCGTTCATTCCCATAGCGAGCACCTTTATGCGCTATTAGAATTAGCCAAAAAGCAAGGTATTGCAGATGATGTATATGTGCATGCATTCCTTGATGGTCGTGATACAGCACCTGATTCAGGAGCACAATTCATTCAAGAGTTAGTGGATAAAATGCAGGAAATAGGAGCAGGTAAGCTCGCTAGCATTCAAGGGCGTTACTTTGCAATGGATCGTGACCGTCGTTGGGATCGTGTCGAGAAAGCATACCGTGCGTTAGTCTATGGTGACGGGAATAAGACTAGTGAGCCAGTAAATGCAATTAAAGATTCCTATGCCAATCAGGTGTATGACGAATTTTTAGGACAGACAATTATCGTAGATGAAAAGCAGGAGCCAGTGGCAACGATTAACGATGGTGATGGAATTATATTCTTCAACTTCCGCCCTGACCGAGCGATTCAATTAACAAGGGCTTTTACAGAGGTTGATTTTAGAGACTTCAATCGTGGTGAGCATCCGCCACAGACTTTATATGTGTGTATGACTGAATACAGCGAGATAATTAAAGCAGAGGTTGCCTTTAAGACCCTAGACCTTAAGAATACATTGGGTGAGGTTCTACAGGATCAGCAGCTTACACAATTAAGAATTGCCGAAACGGAGAAATTCAAGCATGTCACGTCATTCTTTAGCGGTGGCAGAGAACAAGAATTTGTTGGTGAAACGCGCATTCTAATCGATTCTCCAAAGGTAGCTACATACGATTTGCAGCCAGAGATGAGCGCTCAGGAAATGACAGAGGTAGTGTGTAAGCAGATTAATGAAGACAGGTTTGATATCATTGTATTGAACTTCGCTAATCCAGATATGGTTGGCCATACAGGAAACTTACAGGCGGCTATACAAGCAGTGGAGGCTGTTGATGGGTGTCTTGGCAAGGTGGTTGAAGCTATTAAACAACAGGGTGGCGTAGCTCTAATTACGGCAGACCATGGGAATGCAGATATGATGCAATATCCAGACGGTGGTCGTCATACTGCTCACACAGCAAATCGAGTACCATTTATTATTACTACGAAGCAACATAATGGTACCTCAATTGAATTAAGGGAAGATGGGATTTTAGCAGATCTTGCGCCTACGATATTACATTTACTGAATATCAAACAGCCCGAAGAAATGACTGGTAGAAGTATAATACGTTAACAACATTAGTGATAACAAACAAGTAATTGCAATGAAATATAAAAGCTGATAAAACAAATAAATTAAAAATATAATTGATGGAGGTAGGTTATAGAAATGTCAATCATTTATGATGTGTATGCAAGGGAAGTCCTAGATTCAAGAGGAAACCCAACGGTAGAGGTAGAGGTAGAACTAGAAAGTGGCCATGTAGGACGAGCTATTGTTCCTTCAGGAGCATCTACTGGTGCGTATGAAGCTGTAGAATTACGTGATGGTGGCGACCGTTATTTAGGTAAAGGAGTTCAGCAAGCGGTAGATAACGTAAATGAAGTTATTGCTCCAGAGTTAATTGGTGAGGATGCTTTTGACCAGGTTGGGATCGATCAATTACTGATTGAACTTGATGGTACACCGAACAAAGCTAAGCTAGGTGCGAACGCAATCTTAGGTATATCTATGGCAGTTGCCCGTGCAGCCGCTGAATATCAAGGGGTTCCACTATACACATATCTAGGTGGATTTAACGCAAGACAGCTACCAGTGCCAATGATGAACATTTTAAATGGTGGCGAGCATGCCGACAATAATGTAGACATTCAAGAGTTTATGGTGATGCCTGTGGGTGCAGAGGACTTCCGTGAGGCATTACGTATGGGTGCAGAAATTTTCCATAGCTTAAAAGCTGTGCTTAAAGCTAAAGGGCTAAGTACATCTGTAGGTGATGAGGGTGGATTTGCTCCTAGTCTTAGCTCTAATGAAGAGGCACTTACTGTAATTATGGAAGCCATTGAGAAGGCTGGCTATAAGCCTGGTGAAGAAATTTGCCTGGCTCTAGATGTTGCGGCAACAGAGTTATATAAAGATGGAAAATATCACTTAGAGGGTGAAGGGGTTTCTAAAACCGCTTCTGAGATGATTGACTTCTATGAGCAATTAGCAGATAAGTATCCGATTATTTCAATTGAAGATGGCTTAAGCGAAGATGACTGGGATGGCTGGAAGGAGCTTACTGACCGCCTAGGTGGAAAAGTTCAATTAGTTGGTGATGACCTGTTCGTAACAAATACCGAGCGATTAGAGCGCGGCATTAACGAGGGGATTGGTAACTCTATCCTGATAAAAGTAAATCAAATTGGTACACTAACTGAAACCTTCGAAGCTATTGAAATGGCGAAGCGTGCTGGTTTCACATCAGTTATTTCACACCGTTCAGGTGAAAGTGAAGATACGATTATTGCTGATATTGCTGTAGCGACAAATGCAGGACAGATTAAAACTGGTGCACCCTCTAGAACAGACCGTGTCGCAAAATATAACCAATTATTACGTATTGAAGATCAATTGGACTACACAGCAGCTTACCCAGGATTACAAGCATTTTATAATTTAAAGTAATGCTTGCGGTGACTGCTTGATTATGGTATAGTAGCTTTTAGTGTAAAGTATATCACCTGTAATAGGAGGTGGCAAAATGGTTGTTTTATTGAATATATTACTTGTAATTATATCACTATCACTGATCGCTGTTGTATTGTTACAGCCAGGTAAAAGTGCCGGTTTATCTGGTGCTATTGCAGGTGGAGCTGAGCAAATGATCGGAACGAAGGCAAAGGGTTACCAGAAGGTATTAGAGCGTGTAACGAAGTATGTTGCTGTTGCTTTCTTACTTCTGAGCTTTATTGTAGCTTACCTAGTACAATAATTTTGGCGCAATGTAACAATTAAATTAACAACTGGACTCACCATAATTAGTATGGTGAGTTTTTTTATGCTATCATATAGCTATACATACAAAGAAGCTGCTAATAAATCCGCAGATATTAAGTATTATAGAAAATGGAGGGAACGAAATTGAAGGCATGTTTGTTAATCCATGGTTTTACAGGTTCTCCTTACGAAATAGAGCCGTTAGCAGAGGCACTACGGCAGGAAGGCTATGCAGTAGAGATGCCGATTCTTGCTGGACATGGTCATGATGAAGATTTACAGGATGTTTGCTGGACTGACTGGATTAGTTCTGCGGAACAGGCACTAAAGCCAATGGTAGGAAAATATGAAGAGATAAATATTGTTGGTTTTTCAATGGGCTCGCTTATAGCAACCTACCTATCTACGCAGTACCCAGTAGCAAGATTAGTACTATTAAGTCCTGCTATTTATTACATAAATTATCGTCAGCTATTTGAGAATATGTCTGTTGCCATAAAGAAACGTTTTAAAGATTCTTTAAGTGATGAGTTCAAACAATATGTGGCGAAGGCAACGAACACACCACTGCGTAGCGTAATAGATTTCCGTCGCTTAACACAGCAGCTATCACCATATTTAGAGCAGGTATCAGTACCAACATTAATTTTACAAGGGAAAAAAGACATGCTTGTTGAGCCAGACAGTGCAAGGCATGCTTATGAAGCTATAAAAAGTCCAGATAAAAAACTATTATTCCTAGAAAACTCACCACATATTATGTGCCGTGGTGAGGAGCATGAATTAGTAAATGAATATGTGATTGACTTCCTTAAGGGAGTAAACCAATCATGATTGAAAAGCGAGATAAAGGAGCTTTTTACCTGGAAGGCAGCAAAGAAATTGGTGTTTTATTAACCCATGGATTTACAGGCTCACCAGCAGAAGTTCGTCCATTAGGAGAGTTTCTAAACCAGCAGGGATATACTGTCTATGCACCACTTTTAGCAGGGCATGGTACATGTGTTGAGGATATGGAACAGACTAATTGGCAAGACTGGTGGAAGAGTGTGGAATTAGGTTATGAGAAGCTAAAGGTAGAGGGCTGTCGTGAAATAATAGCCTGTGGGTTATCCATGGGTGGGATTTTATCCTTGAAGGTTGCAATTAATTACCCTCTTAAAGCGGTTATCAGTATGTGTGCTCCTATATATCTTTCGGACAGAAGGGCATATTTTATGAGTGTGTTGAAATACTTCCGCAGATTTCATAAAAAGTCAGAAAGGTATAATGGTGCCCCAAGTCGCGAAATATCAGGTTACTTAGCTACACCATTGGCATGTGTTCCGAGCTTGATTGAGCTTATTAAGCAAGTTAAGCCATTATTAGGTCATATAGAAGTTCCAGCCTTGATTATGCAGGCAGAACAGGATTTAACCGTCCGTCCTGCAAGTGGAAGCTATATTTATGAACATATAGGAAGTTACAGAAAACAGTATATTACATATGAGAAATCTGGACATATTATTACTATCGACAAAGAAAGAGAAAAGGTATTTAAAGATATTCATGATTTTATTAAAAGACTAGACCAATAAAAAAAAGACTAGATCAATAAAAGTTAGAAAATTAGCAAAAAAGCATGGCAATATTGTAAATTGAGGTGAGAGTATTATGGATAGAGAAAGTGTACTTGATTTCATGGGCGAACTAAAATATAAGCCGATGACTGTAAACGAGCTGTTTGATTGCTTAGAGGGAGAAGATAGTGAGGACTTTAAGGAGTTCGTTAAACTCTTAAATGTGCTAGAGGATGAAGGGAAAATCATTCGCACCCGCGCTGATACCTATGGGCTGCCTGAGCGAATGAACCTAGTTGTTGGTCGAGTACAAGGACATGCGAAAGGTTTTTGCTTCGTAATATCCGAGGACAAGTCCTTTCCAGATGTGTACATAAGTGCAGAAAATACAAATACGGCAATGCATAAAGACCGTGTATTAGTGCGTTTATCAACAAGAAGGGACGGAGCTAGACAGGAAGGCCAAATTATACGTATCCTAGAGCGTGCAAATCAACGTTTAGTAGGTACGTTTTTTGCAAGTCGCAGCTATGGCTTTGTAGTGCCTGATGATAAGCGACTAGCTAATAAGGATATTTTTATCCCAGCAGAGGAGACCTTAGATGCACAGGATGGATATAAGGTTGTTGTCGAAATTACACAGTTCCCGAAGGAGCGCTTAAGTGCAGAAGGGAAAATCATTGAAGTACTAGGGCATATTAACGAACCAGGTGTTGATATCCTATCAATCATACGTAAGCATGGTATTCCAGAGGCATTTCCGCCAGAAGTTCTTGCTGAAGCAGAGCGAATACCTGAAGCTATAAGTGAGGAAGACCTGAAAGACCGTAGAGATTTACGTGACAAAAAAATGGTCACGATTGATGGTGAAGACGCTAAGGATTTAGACGATGCTGTATCGATAGAGAAGTTATCTAACGGAAACTACCGACTAGGTGTACATATTGCAGATGTTAGCTATTATGTCAAAGAAGGTTCTGCTTTAGATGAAGAAGCAATGGCAAGGGGCAACAGTACCTATTTGGTGGACAGGGTAATCCCGATGCTACCAGAGCGCTTATCGAACGGTATATGTAGCTTAAATCCGCGCATAGATCGCTTGACCATGTCCTGTGAGATGGAGTTTGATGGAAATCTTAAGGTCATTAACTATGAGATTTTTCCAAGCGTAATCAAGACCGTTGAGCGTATGACTTATGGTAATGTCCGCAAAATAGTTGAGGATGAAGATCCAGAGCTAATGGAACGTTATAAAGACTTAGTCGAAGACTTTATGATGCTTAAAGATTTAGCTGCCAAGCTTCGCAATCGTCGGATGGAGCGGGGAGCTATTGACTTTGACTTTGTTGAAACTAAGATAGTTGTGGATTTAAACGGTAAGCCCGTTGATTTAGTAAAACGTGAACGCTCTACTGCTGAGAAAATTATTGAAGAGTGTATGCTTGTAGCGAATGAAACGGTCGCTGAGCATTTTCACTGGTTGAACATTCCGTTCATTTATCGTGTCCATGAAGAACCTAATTTAGAAAAACTATTTGCCTTTAACGAGTTTATAAGCAACTTCGGCTACTTCGTCCGTGGCTTTAGTAATAAAGTTCATCCGAAGTCCTTACAGCAAATAATTGAGCAAATTGAAGGTGCACCAGAAGAACGTATTATTAACACAGTACTATTACGCTCAATGAAACAGGCACGCTACGACACGGAAGGTGTTGGCCACTTCGGCTTAGCGACGGAATACTATACCCATTTCACGTCTCCGATTCGACGTTACTCAGACTTGATTGTGCATCGCATGATTCGTAAATCGATAAACAAAAAGGGTCTAGCTGCAGAAAAGATGGGTAAGCTAGCGAAAAAACTTCAAGAGATAGCGGAGCTTGCCTCAGAACGTGAGCGCATTTCTGTTGATGCTGAAAGAGAAACTGATGAGCTGAAAAAAGTTGAGTTTATGGAAGAACACGTTGGTGAAGAATTTGAGGGAATTATCACAAGTGTAACGAACTTTGGAATGTTCGTAGAGCTTGATAACTCCGTAGAAGGCTTAGTTCATATCAGTTATATGACTGACGACTATTATAATTATCACGAGAAATCCTATAGCCTAGTTGGTGAACGTACAGGCAGAACCTACCGTATCGGTGATCCTGTAAAAGTTAAACTAATGCGCGCAAATAAGGAAGAGCGGCAGTTGGATTTCGAGCTTATAGAGGGGCCGCCGGCAAAGCGCGGCGCAAAAAAGAAGCCAGTAGCAATTGAAGTTCGACAACCAGGTGGTGACTACAAGAAAAGACGTCGTAGAAAGTCTGATGGTAGTCAGAAGGGCTCAGATAAGCAAGGTTCAGGAAAAAGGGGCAAGAAATCAGGAGCAGGTAAGAAGGATAGAAAAGGGAAAGATAAAGGAACACGTAAGAGGAAGTAAAGAGATATGATTAAAAGAGGAGAGTGGGACAGATGCTATTTAAGCTTCATTCTTCTAAAACAAGGCATAGTGTAAAGCTGATAATATTTTTGTTTATGTTTTGGGCTTTATTATCTGGCAAATGGGATTTGTTCCATTTAGGAATAGGTATGGCGGCAGCGCTTTTCATAACCTGGATTACGCTGCCGCTAATGCGGTTAACGTCCCGAGATGGTCAAAGGATATTTTATGCCTTTGATTTTCCGCTTTTTAAATACGTTAAATTTTGGATTTGGTTAGTGAAGGAAATCATTAAAGCTAATATAGAAGTTGCCATGATCATCTTAAATCCTAAGCTGCCAATTGACCCTCAAGTAGTTACCCTCGAGAAAAAGTTTACTAATCCAATAGCACAAACAACATTATCAAACGCTATCATCCTTACACCAGGAACACTAACCTTAGATGTTGATGATAATACGTATGTGATACATTCATTGACGAAAAAAGGAGCACAAAGAATTGAACGTGGTTTTGAGAGTAAGCTAATTGCTAAAGTTGATGATGTTTTTCAAGAGTAGTTCAAGAATAGATACTTAAAATGCATACTTAGCAGATAGTTTTAAATTTAAATGGGGGACTATCATGGAGAGTTTATTCGTTGTTGTTAGCATAGGATTAGTGGTTTTGATCCTGATTATGCTGTATCGTGTTTTTAAAGGACCAACAGTATACGACAGGTTAAATGGACTAATTGTCATAGCTGCTGATGTAACAATCCTATTAGTTTTAATAGGGTATATAAATGATCGGGCTGATATGTTTATAGATATAGCAATTACATATGCAATCCTTGGGTTTATAACCTTTGTTGTACTTGCTAAATACATTGAAATCAGGGGGTCAAACTATGATTGAGTTCAGTATTCAAAATATGATAGCTGGATTTTTTATAGTTACGGGCTTCCTTTTTAGTATTATTGCGACTATAGGAGTGCTGCGTTTGCCTGATTTCTATACGCGTATTCACGCTTCAGGGAAGAATGAAACCCTAGGTTTAATGCTAGTATTATTAGGAGTAGCAATTTACGAGGGATTCACTTTAAATAGCACAAAGCTATTATTTATTACTATATTTGTGCTTATTTTTAATGCGGCGGGGGTTCATGTTTTAAGCAGGGCTGCTTATAAAGCAGGGGTGCGACCTTGGAAAAAAGGGTAGACCTAGTAAAAAGCTAGTGAATGGGAGGAGCGAGTAGATGCTATATTTCGAAGCATTATTATTAATTTTAATGTTAATAGTAGGTTATTCAGCCTTGCATGTTCGAGACTTGTATTACTCTATCCTTCTGTTTGTGTTATTTAGCGTATTTGCTGTATTGCTGTATATAATCCTAGGAGCACCTGATGTTGCATTGCTAGAAGCAGTCATAGGTATATTATTCACAATATTCTTCCTAGCGGGCATTTACAAAATTGGACGGTGGTCCGAATCATGATGCGCTATCTATCATTAACGCTGATTGCCTTTATGTTGATACTGTTCACCTTCAGCTTTCAGGAATTACCTAATATAGGCGACCCAAATTCGCCAGCAGCTACCCACGTATCGCCTTATTATATTGAGAAAGCCTATGAAGACACAGGGGCGTCAAATCTTGTTACCGCGGTACTGATATCATACCGAGGCTTTGATACCCTCGGCGAGACTATTGTGATTTTTATAGCTGGAATTGCTACGATGTCAATTATAAGCTTTTACTACCAAGGTCAGGAGTTAGTTAGACAAGAAGAGCGGGGCTTTGGTGGATATGTTTTAGACACCTCATTTCGCTATATGGTACCAGTGGTGTTGATGTATGGGGTATACATCCTGGTTCACGGTGAATATTCACCTGGTGGCGCGTTCCAGGCTGGTGCTTTACTTGCCTTTGGAGTTATTAGCTCGCAGTTAATTCGTGGGCGTATTCAAGTAATAACGATTAAGCAGTCAATCCTATTAGCTGGATTTGGCGTGCTAATATTTTTGTCCGTGGGAATTGCTGGTTTTTTCTATCAAGGTGTGTTTTTAGAATTGGATGTGCTGCCAACTTCTACAGAAGAATTAGGTCATGCCATAGGTATTCTTATTATTGAAGTGGGCGTAGCTCTATGTGTTATGGCTACAATTTTAGTAATATATAGTGCGTTAGAGAGGGAGATGCCTGATGTTTGAAGACTTTCTTTCTGGAACGCTTATTTACTTTTTAATAATTTCTATGTTTCTTTTAGGGATATATGGAGTTATAAATAAGAAGAATTTGTTAAAAAAGCTAATAGCGTTAAATATTACACAGGTTTCAGTAATCATCTTCTTTTTAGCCCTTGGACAAAAGCGTGATGCTACTATTCCTGTAATCCTGCCTGGGGTTTTTGAAGCTGATCGCTATACAAATCCGTTACCACAAGCAATGATGTTAACCGCCATAGTTGTTAGCTTAGCTATTGCAGGCGTGGGATTAGTATTATTGAAGAAAATAGCCAACGATTACGGAAGCATTGAAGAAGATCAAATTATTAAGTTGATGAAAAATAATAAACTGATGCAAAAAAATAAGCAAGATATGCAAGTGAACAAACAAGATATGCAAGTAAACAAACAAAATATTACCGGAGGAAATTTTAACAATATCGCTGGTGCTGTAGACATCAATAAACGCAGTGGGGGAAGGGGGGATGGTCGTGATTGAGCATCTTCCTGCCCTGTTGGTCGTAATTCCTTTAGTTTTATCGGTTATCATTCTTTTTATAGCCTATATTTCAGCACGGTTGTTGCGTTGGACTGCCATTTCAACAACTGTAGTCCTCGTACTCTTGTCAATCTTGACCTTAGTGACTAGTGTCCAGGAAGGGGCACTTACCTATGCTTTTGGTGGCTGGCTGCCGCCATGGGGGATTGCATTCATAGTTGACCCGATGTCGGCTTTTATCGTACTAGTTACTAATGTTTTGTTCACCCTTGCTGTCTTATATGGTGGAGCTTACCTGTATGGTATGCACTGGCTCAGGACGGGCTGTTATTATTCCCTATTCTTTCTTATGGTTGCAGGTATGTCTGGAATGTTAATTTCAGCAGATTTGTTTAATATTTTTGTGTTTATGGAAATGTCCTCATTGGCGACCTATGTATTAATTGCCTTTGCTGGCACAAGGGCAAATTTCGCTGCGTTTCGATACCTGATAATCGGAACACTAGGGGCGAAGTTTTATCTGCTGGCGGTAGCCTATATATACGGTCTGACAGGCAGTCTATACTTTTTGGACGTGGCTGAGCGTTTGCAGCCCTATGAGCAAACAACTGCAATGATTATTATTATGCTACTGATTGTAGCGGGCTTTGGTTTGAAAATGGCGCTATTTCCAATGCACGGCTGGCTACCTGATGCCCATACGTATGCACCGTCAACAATCTCAGCGATGATTTCGGGGGTTATGATTAAGGTTCCAGCCTTTGTGTTATTTAAAATATTCTTTTTTGTACTGGGTGTTGATCAATTTTATACGATGCCGATTTTGATGATAGCTGGAATACTTGCCGCCGCTGGCATGATAGTAGGTTCCGTTATGGCGCTCTTACAAAAAGAATGTAAGCGCATGCTCGCCTATTCAAGTGTTGCTCAGATAGGCTATGTGATACTCGGATTCTCCATTGGTAATGTGTATGGGGTTATCGGTGGGCTTTTGCACATCGTCAATCACGCAGTAATGAAAAGTTGTTTGTTTTTTGTAGCTGGTGCTGTTAAATGGCATAAGCAATCTGATAGTATCGATAATTTTAAGGGATTGGGCAGGAGCATGCCGCTATCAATGGCAGCCTTTACTGTGGCAGCATTTTCAATGATTGGGCTACCACCAACGGCAGGCTTCTTTAGTAAGTGGTATTTGTTAAAAGGGGCAGTATTAGAAAACCTGTGGTTTTTTGTAATAGTAATTGTTATTAGTAGTCTTTTAAATGCTATATATTTCTTTAGAATTATAGAAAAGATTTATCTGCAGGATGCTGATGAAGTAAACGAAACAAAAAATACAAATGAAACAAGTGATACATATGACACAAATGCCCTGCAGAAGCAATCTATATCTGCGACCAATTATGAAACTAGTGACGGCAATAACCCTTCTGCCTTTGAGAGGATGCTAGAGCGTCAGCGAGAACGTGTTAGGTTGTTTCAGGAGAAGCGTTTTGGCGGTTTTGAACTTCCTTTAACAATGCTAGTTCCAATTGTAATATTGGCTATTGGGGTTTTCGTGCTAGGAATTTACAATCAGCCAATTGTTACGAATATTATAGAGACAGCGCTAGGAGGGATTGCATATGGGAGATAATATATTACCAGTACTTGCAATTGTAGTGCCGCTGATTGCTGTTGTCTTAATATTACTTAGTAAGAAATATCCGAATATAAGGGAAGCATGGACTATCATTGCAGCACTTCTAAATCTGATAATCATACTGGCAATGGTTCCTACTATACTGGCGCAGCAGACTATTGATGTGAAGCTGTTTTATGTAGTGAAAGACATTTACTTGCACTTAAGGGTAGACGCTTTAGGTCTGCTGTTTGCTGCTTTGGCAGCAGTACTATGGGTAGTAACATCGGTGTTTTCGATTGGGTATATGCGTGGTCTAGATAGTAAAAACCAAACAGTCTATTATGCTAGTTTTGCCTTGAGTCTAGCGGCCACAATCGGAATTGCTTTCTCGGCTAATTTAATAACATTCTTTATTTTCTATGAGCTACTGACGATTGCTACTTATCCGCTAGTGATTCATAAACGTAATCAAGAAGCACAACAGGCTGGACGGAAATATCTAATCTATACACTGGTAGCAGGACAGCTTCTACTAGTGGGAGTTGTGCTTGTTCACTTGTTAGCAGGAACGAGTGATTTCGTTGGTGGGGGTATTTTAACGGCAGATATGGCTCCAGCCTGGGTGCTGCAGGCTGTATTTATGCTATTATTTATCGGCACTGCAGTTAAAGCAGGAGTGATGCCACTCCATGCTTGGCTACCTGCTGCGATGGTTGCACCAACTCCTGTCAGCGCCTTACTACATGCCGTAGCTGTGGTAAAGGCAGGCGCATTTGGCGTATATCGAATAGTTGGCTATGTTTTTGGGCCAGAATTATTTCAAGAGATTGGTATGGCTACAGCCATTGCTTGGATTGCTTCAATTACTATTATTGTCTCGTCACTAATTGCAATAAACCAAGACCATCTAAAGAGAAGGCTAGCGTTTTCGACAATTGGGCAATTGTCATACGTTGTCTTAGGTATAGCCTTAGCAACACCCTATGGCTTTCTAGGAGCGGGCTTTCATATGGTCGCCCATGCATTCATGAAAATTACGCTGTTCTTCTGTGCGGGAGCTATCTATGTGCTGACGAAGAAGGCGAAGGAAAGTGAAATGAATGGGTTAGGCAAACAATTTCCGATTATATTTGCTGCCTTTGCCGTTGCCTCCATAGGAATTGCGGGTATGCCATTTATTGCTGGCTTTATTAGTAAATTCAACATTGTCCTCGGAGCCATTCAAGGAGGTCAGGTGCTATTTATCGTTGTCATGATAGCCAGTGCCTTATTAAGTTTGTCGTACCTGATGCCAGTTGTGTATATGGCGTTTTTCAATCATAAAACACAAGGAAGTAATCAAGATGTAGCACCAATAAAGCTGCCGGCGATAATACCAAAGCTATTAGTAATTCCGATAGTAATAACAGCTTTAAGCTCAGTAATACTAGGCGTCTATCCGAACTTCATAGGCTCGTACTATGACTTAGCAGCCTTAGCCAGTGATAATGTATTCATAATTACCGATGTGAATAGTTATAGTGTAATCAAAACGTTTACAGATTTAGTAGCAAAGGGGTTAATGCGATGATGAAATTTACTGTAGCTATCATTGGAAGCTTGTTACTAATTGGCGTTGCTAAACTAATGGCTAAGTTTTTACGACGCGACGAGGATTACTATGAGTAGTAGTGGTTATAAACGCAGTATCAAATAAAATAAGTACTGAAAATTATTAGATTTATCTGGAGAATTATTATTTAAAGCGGAAAGGAGGAGCGCAGTATGATGTTTACAGATATACATCCAAGTGTATTGTTATTATTATTTGGAGCTTTACTATTGTTTGTGCCAGCTAGGTTTATAGCTAGTGTTAAACTTGCTGCTGCGCTCTTTATTTTTGCTGTTGTATTTTATCTTCCGCAAGATATATCTAGAACAGTCACCTTCATTAATCAATTGGAACTACAGGTGCTATACGTTGATTGGAGTCGTTGGGTGTTTGCTGTCATTTTAATGGCGATGTTTTTCATAGCACAATTATATGGCTTTAACCAAAGAAAGCGTGGCGAAGTAATAGCCAGTTTTTTCTATGGAGCTGGAGCCATAGGCTGTGTTTTTGCTGGGGATTGGATAACGCTCCTGTTCTTTTGGGAGCTTATGGCCGTTAGTTCAACGTTTTTAGTCTGGTATGGTGGCTCAAAGCGTTCAACAGGTGCGGGAATTCGTTATCTGATTTACCACTTTTTCGGTGGTAATTTGTTGTTGTTTGGAGTCCTATTAAAGGTATATCAAGGGAATTTAGGGATTGAAGTTTTGACAGGAAGCATTGATTTGGCTTTTTGGTTAATCTTCCTAGGTTTTGCTGTTAACGCAGCAATTCCACCACTGCATACATGGCTTACAGACGCATATCCAGAGACGAGTATTTCAGGCATATTATTTATGAACATCTTCACGACCAAGGTTGCCGTCTTTATGATTATGCAGGTATTTCCTGGACAAGGGTTTTTAATTTATCTAGGGGTTTTCATGGCGATTTATGGGGTCTTGTATGCCATTTTAGAAAATAAAATACGCAAGCTGCTTTCCTATCATATTGTTAGCCAGGTAGGTCTGATGATTGCTGCAATAGGAATCGGAACGGAGTTGGCAATTAACGGGGCATTTGCACTAGCTATTGGGAATATACTATTTAAGTCGCTGTTGTTTATGAGTTGTGGAGTTATTATTTACTCGACGAATCGCTGGAAGCTAACGGATTTAGGTGGGCTTTATCGGAAGATGCCTGTTAATACCCTTATGTTCATGATTGGCGCACTGGCGATTTCTGGGCTACCATTTCTTAACGGCTATGTGAGTAAGGCCCTAGTTGGTGCTGCTGCGTCAGAATACCATCGATTTGTTGCCATCGCCATATATGTAGCTAGCGTTGGTACTGCCTTATCCATCCCACTAAAGCTAGGGTATTATGGCTTTGTTTACAAAAGTGATGCAGATTATCAATGGAAGTATAAACATGAGCGGGAGCTAGTAGCTAACGTCCCATATAAATATATTACGATGATAGCATTAGCGCTAGCTTGTATTGTCTTTGGTGTATTACCGCAGTCGTTATTTCAGCTAATGCCATATGTTGTAGATTACACACCATATACAATGACGAAGGTTATCGAAGAACTATTTTTCTTAATTGGGATAGCTGCTGTATTTGTATTACTACTACCAAGGCTGACACCGAAGGCAGTAATGAATCTAGACTTCGATTGGTTCTTACGCGTTTCATTGAAAAGGTTATTATTAAGGCTAGCGGATAGCATACAATTATTAGGTAAGGTCGTATCTAAGCCCAATAAGGCAATAGGAAGCTTTGTAATAGCGAAAATGCAGACATATAATCCAGACCGAAATCGCGTTATGCTAGAGTGGATTGTAGTGCCAGCACTGCTTGTGTTTGTAATCTCCGTCATGCTAATGATTGCAGTCATACCTTAAAACAAGTAGAATGGGGATAAGTTAATGATACCGAATGTATTATAACTATCTAAATATAGCTATTGAAATTATACATTGTTGGTTTTTGAAAGGGGCCTAATTATGGCAAAGCAATCTGGAATTAAAATAGTAGCAAAAAATAAAAAAGCATATCACGATTATTTTATAGAGGAAAAGCTTGAAGCAGGAATCGTTCTTACAGGGACTGAAATCAAATCGATTCGGGCGGGCAAGGCCAACCTTAAGGAAAGCTTTGCAACAATTAAAAAAGGCGAGGTTTTCATCCATAATATGCACATTAGTCCCTATGAGCAGGGAAATCGTTTTAACCATGATCCTACAAGAATGCGCAAGCTACTATTAAATAAAATTGAGATCTCTAAGCTAATCGGGCAAACTAAAGAAAAGGGTTACTCATTAGTGCCATTATCAATCTACTTGAAAAATGGTCTAGCAAAAATGGAGCTCGGCTTAGCTAAGGGTAAAAAGCTGTACGATAAGCGTCATGATGCAGCGAAAAAGGATGCCCAGCGAGAAATTGAGCGCGCCTTCCGCGAACGTCAGAAAATGTAATTAAAGAGTTGCGAATATAGTTTGGAAATTATAATTAGTTTTTTGCCTTAAATATAAGATGGGAGCTGACTGTATGGCGAAAATATTGCAGGTTGTCGATATGTACAAGTGCATTGGTTGCTACTCCTGCATGCTTGCGTGTGCGAGAACAGTGAAAAATAGTTTAGCGCCATCAAGGGCGGCGATGCAAATACGAACAGCAGGAGGTTTTCAGAGCCGTTTTGTTGCTGAGATTTGCTTAGGTTGTATTGATGCTCCCTGTGCGAAAGCCTGTAATTGGGGTGCGTTAACAGTGCGTGCTGGCGGTGGAGTTCGCTTTAATCCAAAGAAATGTAGTGGATGTAAGGATTGTATTGACGCATGTATTGTCGATGTCCTTTATTTTGACGAGGAAAAGAAGCACCCTCTAGCATGCATTCAGTGTGGAACCTGCGTCAAATTCTGTCCCCATAATGTCATAGTGATGGAGGAGCGGAAGTATGACCCAACAGGAAACTAAGAATAATCGGGATAATCGAGAGCTTCGAGTAATTCGAGTATTAGAAATAGATTTAACGAATTCAAGGCTAGAGATTCATGAGCGTACTGACTTAGCTCACTACCTTGGGGGTACAGGATTAGCTGCTAAGTTATTTAGCGAGTTTCTAAAAAAAGATTTAGACCCTTTGGCTGAAGAACAACCAATAATATTTGCAAATGGTCCACTGGCAACGATATTTCCTGTAGCTACTAAGGTAATATCAGTGTTCCGTTCACCATTAACTGGGGAATATGGAGAAAGTCATGCTGGGATGCGCCTTGGGTTAGCTATGCGTGGCGCTCGTTATGATGCAATCGTTATTCATGGAAAAGCAAAGCGTCCAACGTACTTAACAGTAAATGCCGAGGCAGTTAATTTTAAAGATGCTTCTGCTATTTGGGGAATGGGCGTTGGTGAGGTAGGCACAATTTTAAGAAAATTGGTACCTGGCACAGGACACCGGAGTTCATTAAGGATTGGTCAAGCGGGTGAGCGCAAGGTGGCGTTCGCAAACGTAAATGTTGATACGTATCGGCATTTTGGCAGGCTCGGGCTAGGAGCAGTGTTCGGTGCTAAAAACCTCAAGGCGATGGTAGTAGTCGGTAATACAAATGAGCCACTGACAAATGCTAAGGAATATAAACAAGCTTATGAAGATATTTATAATCAAACGGTTAAGACGGACATCATGGACAAATACCATGGTCTAGGCACGGCAATTAACGTTATTCCACTTAATGAGCTTAATGCCCTTCCGACTAAAAATATGCAGGAAAGCAACTTCGAACACGCCGAAGCTATTAGTGGAGAGGCTTTTGCTGAGCAAACCTTACTACGTCAAATTGCTTGCTCGGGCTGCCCGATAGGCTGCATTCATATTGGTTTACATAGACAAATGTTTGGCGAGCTTTATGAATATGAGTCCAAAAGTATCTCCTACGACCATGAGTTAATATTCGCCCTCGGCTCTTACCTAGGCATGTCATCCCAGGATAAGGTATATAAGCTCATAGATAAGGTTGAGGATTTGGGGCTGGATGCAATTACAGCTGGGGTTGCCCTCGGGTGGGTAATTGAAGCCTTTGAAAAAGGGATAATCGACGAAACGCTATTAGGCACAGAGGTAGCTTTTGATGAAGTAGAAGGTTGCTTGCATGTGCTAGAAAATATCGTCAAGCAGCCAAATGAATTTTATAGATTGCTCGCAAAGGGAACTGATGCTGTAGCTGAGGTATACGGTGGTTTGGATTTTGCCATGACCATGGGTAAGACAGAGATGGCAGGTTATCATACGGGTCATGCCCATGTAATAGGTCAATCGATAGGAGCTAGGCACTCACATTTAGACAATGCTGGCTATTCTGTAGATCAGAAGCACCGCAAAGACCAGGGGAAACCTGAAACACACAAGAAAATGATACGAGAGTTAATTGATGAAGAATGCTGGAGAAACGTATTAACGTCAGTAGGGGTGTGTCTGTTTGCGAGAAACATATACACACCAGAACGGGTTATAAAAGCACTAGCAGCAACAGGTTGCAAAGTAAATGAACAACAGCTTAATGAACTTGGTAAAGATATTTATAAGTTAAAGCACCGATTACGTACGGACTTAGGGTTTAATATTGATGAACTTCGTTTTCCAAAACGATTTTTTGAGACAAAATCTTTAATTGGTCAGCTTTCAGAAGAGACTATTCAGTCGATGCTAGACGAGTATAAGCAGCAACTAAGCAATTTACTTAGCAACGTCCAATAAGAAAAGGTAGAATAAGTATCTAGCTATAAATCGGATACAGGCAATACTATTATCACTTTCTCGTGTTAGAGACAATATACTAGCAAGAGGGAGTGATTTTTATGTCTAATTGTGATGATATGCAATATTATGTGCTTTTAGCAATTGTAATTCTTATGGTCTATTATTTCCTTACAATTGATGGCGATGCTATCGCTAATGCAAGGGAAGTTATTTTTATTTAATATACTAGATGCAAATTAGTTAGTATATATCTGGTAGCTAGGAGGGAGCGCGGTGGACAACAAAGAGATACAGCTTATTATAGAGCAACTGACTCAGCAATTGTCTAATAACAACCAGAGCAATACATATACAGATAAAAATTCTAATAAAAAAAGTAATCAATGTAACAACGGTAATAAAAAGCGTAAGAATAAGCTGACCCCTGCTCAACTGTTAGTGATTATTGGTATATTAGCTGGAAGCCTGCAAGTTGATTCAATCGCAATAGACAAGGATCAGACGATTCAGATTCTACTTGCTGGCTCATTAAAGCGTAAAACACAATTAGATGAAATGCTCGATGAAATGGGCGAAATGCCTTTCGAGCAAGTATTTAAAGCAATGATGAATAGATTAGGTTAGCAATTAGTGATTAACAATAGATAGTTAAGTAAACTAGCATAAGCAACTAGCAGTATTGAAAAGCAGTGCTGAATATGGTATAATAATTTTTACAGTTATTTGAACTGTACTCGCCAAAACACTAGGGGGCGTTTTGGATTCGACGGGGATAGTTCGAGCATGGGCTGCGAGTAGGGGACCATGTCCTCTTCAACAACATGGAAGCCAAATTCAATTGGCAAACAAGATTACGCTTTAGCTGCTTAGTATAAAGTAGCTGCCTCACCACTCCATTGTCTGTGTGGCGTGAATGAGGCTCATAATCAGCAGACTAGTCACTGGGTATGCCGATGGCCCTTTGGCGAAACTTAATCGGATAGTCTAAAAGCCTCCTGTCGTTGGGATCTCTTTTAGGCGAACCAACAATACGACGACTACACTCGTAGACGCTTATGTGGCGATATCTTCGGACACGGGTTCGATTCCCGTCGCCTCCACCATTAAAACCCTCGACCAAGAACACAAGGGGACGGTTCCTCTGTGCGCTAATTAGGTTGGTGGAGTACATACTGATTATGTGAGTCCTTGCAGAGATGCAGGGGCTTTTTGTGTGGGGTGCATACGTTGTCTGTATAATTATTAAGTTTTAAATAGGTAGACTACGATACAAATGTTCAAGTAGCTAGACAGTGCAAATTGATTTTTGCATTGTTGTTATTTTGATTTTAAATGATTTAATTCCACATATTCGACAAAATCATACAAAAAATTACAAATATCGATAAAGGATTTTTAAATAATTTGCCGAAGAACAATAGTAATAAATTGACTTTGGAGGTAGTGAAATGGTAACAAAAAATTGTACGATATTAGTGCCAGAAGTAAACCCAAGTAGAGAGTTTTTAGAAATAGCTAGTGACTTTTCAAATCCACTAGATATTGTAAGGGAAGCAATAAGTAATTCGTTTGATGCAAAAGCTAAAGAAATAAGTATTCATTTTAGCGTAGAATTGGACAAAGGTCGAAGAAGACTTCAAATTATAATTCGTGATAATGGTGAAGGCATGGATTACAGTGAGTTAAAATCATTTTTTGATTTGGGCAATTCAACAAGAAGAGAAAAGAAACAACAAGATACTTCGATAATTGGCGAAAAAGGCCATGGAACTAAAATTTACTTCAATTCAGAAAAAGTATATGTCGTAACTGGGAAAAATGGGACAAAATATGAAGCTATAATGGAAAATCCTCTTGGTTGTCTATATGAGGAAGAAGTGCCTACAGTAAATGTAGAAACAACTGATGAGGTGTTTGAAGGGACGTTTATTCAAATCTTAGGTTATAATAATAATGAAAGAGATGTATTTAATCATGAGAGGTTAAAAGATTATATATATTGGTTTACAAAGTTTGGTTCGTTTGAGAATGAATTACATGATGGTAGTGAACATTTGGATGTGGTGTTGTCATTAAAAGGTGTCGATAAATCAGAACCCGAATCGCTTCAATTTGGACATGTTTTTCCTCAAGAGTCCGAAAATCTAGATGAACTTTTTGATAAGTATTTGGCAGATGCACCTGATTACTATGTGAAAAAATGGATATGTGACGGACGCCTGAATAGATTTCCAGATATAAAATATCAAGCAGTTTTTTACATAGTAGGAAATAAGGCTAAACGTAATGTGAATAACATGATTAGAAGAAGTGGATATTCAGCTCCAGCTGGAGCTTACACAGTACAAGAAAGGTATGGTATATGGCTATCAAAAGATTATATACCAGTTCAAAGAAAAAATGAATGGATTACCACCAAAGGTTCTGAGTACACTAAATTCCATGCATTCTTTAATTGTCAGGATTTAAAATTGACAGCAAATAGGGGATCTGTTGACAATACACCTGGAGATATACTGGAAGAAATTAAGATCACAGTTAAAGAAATTTATAAAAAAATAACTGACAGTGACGAATGGGGAAATCTTGAATATCTGGAAGAGCAATCATACGCGTATCAAAGTGAGCGAAAAGAAGAAAGAGACTATGAAAGAAGGAGGAGCTTTATACAATCAAACAAAGTTGCAGTTTTTAATAATGTGCTACTCAGAGAGCCACGACAAGAGCAAGGGGTATTCGCATTATACCATACTATTGACATACTTGACCCAAATATTTTTCCATTTGAGATAGTTGATTATGATACACATGCGGGAATTGATGTATTAGCTAGGTTGAAAAATACTGGAGTTGACCTTGAACGTTCAACATTAAGGTTTGTTGAATTTAAGAATACATTTAAAAATAATTTTAATCATTCATTTAAAAGATTATATGGTATTGTATGCTGGAAAACTAACTTAAAAAATGATGAAACTGTAACTGATGCATTTGGGAAGATAAGGAAATTTAAATGTGTACCAGGTACATCAGAAAAAGATTCGTTCACACAATATTTTTTAGAAAATGAAAGAGATCCTCACAGAATTGAAGTAATAGTCTTGGAAGAGTATCTTCAAGAAAGACTCGGTATTACATTTTCTAAATCAAAAACTATGTAATTTGATAGAATAAATGCAATTTAAGGTCAAAACTAGATTTAAAGGTTGCTTATACGATACAGATGGATTAATATTCTTATAAAGGAACAAATGCGGAGTTGGTTAATTATGTATACTAGCAATCATTTAATTTTAAATAGAGTTTTTACTAGGAGTACCTTACTTGAATTAATTGAGAAACAAGCCGAAGAGACATATGCTTCAGCGATAAAAAGATATATTAACGACCCAGATATTAAAAATAATGGGCAACTAATCAGTGAGATATATAAAGAACTGAGTAAGAATTATAGAAACGAGTATTTTTATAAGAATACACTATTAAACAAATTGCTTTTAGGGGTTCATAGTCCAAGGACAACAACTGCACTTACAGAAGTATCAGTATCTAAGTCCAAAGCTGACTTTATTCTAATCAATGGTAAAGCTATTGTATATGAAATTAAAACGGAGCTAGATAATTTTGAAAGACTCAAAAGTCAAGTTGATGACTATTATAAAGCCTTCAACTATGTGTCTGTCGTTACTAGTGAATCAAATTATAAAACTATCAAACAAATGTTATCAGGATCACAAGTTGGGATTTATTTACTAACTAAACGCAACACGTTAAGCAAAAAGAAGCAACCTATGATGGATAATTCTCAATTAGATCTAAACATAATATTTAAGATATTAAGAAAATCAGAATATGAAAATATAATATTAACATATTATGGTCACTTGCCGACTGTATCACAATTTAATTATTACAATACATGTACAGAAATGTTTTGTAAAATAGACACGATGGTAGCGTATGAGCTATTTATACAAGAGTTGAAAAAAAGAGGCAGTATAGACTTAGATATGTATAATGAGATACCCTATGAACTAAAGTTTTTAACGTATTTTATGAATATGAGAAAGACTGACTATAGAAAATTAAAAGTTTTTTTAAAAAGTAAGTTTGGGGGTTAAACCTATGTATTTTCCGTGTCTGAGAGGTAGGCAATTTGAATTAATAGCATTAAGAGAGTTGTTAGAGAAGTCTTTATTGAGTAAAAGCATTTTACCAATAGTCGAACCAGTAAAACTATCCTCCACATTAATAAAAACAATTCAAGCATTTGAGGATTATGATTCTAAATTAGCATTAGTAATTAATCCCACAGTCGGAAGCTTCAATTCTGATTGCAAAAATGAGAAGAATACCCATAATAGAGAAAAGCTTCTAGAGATGCAACGAAAAGAGTTTATTATAAATGCGTATCATATAAATCCTGCTGTTGAAAAGCTAATCAAAACATTACAAGAATGCGGGGAAAAAATTTCTAATATTATCTCAATTTGTGAAAACGAAGATTATATAACTATTTATGAAAAGCTATTCAACATGGAAAAGCCAGTATATAATTTAATCCCTGATGAAAGGATTTTCTTAAGACGAATACGAGAGAATATAGTTATGATGGATGATAGATTTAAGAAGAAAACCAGAAATGTTGATTACATAGAAACTGAAGATGAACCATTTTCTTCGGATCATCTGTATTATAGTGATGATGGGTATGTTGGTTTTTCTGATTATTCAATCATTGGAAATGAATACACGGAAACAGGATTTGCTCCTTATGCTGTGGCAATACATATTGTATATTTTGATAATGAAAACAGATTACGAGTTAGACACTTTGTCTCAGACACAAATGAAGATATTACAAATCCAGCAGGTAAATTCGCAGAAGCGCTTCAGAAGTTAGTTGATTGGAACAAAAGTGAAATGTTAAACACGTATGGGATTAATGAGTTTATGAGAATGTATGATAATGAAATATATCCAGGGTTAGGTACCGTTAAAAAACTGTCACTTATGCACCATCTTGAACTTATTGGTAGATATTTAGATGGGGAGATTTAGTAATGATATGTTGTGAAAAGTGTTTCTGCGATTCGGAATTGATAGGTAGAATTAAGAGTCTTAGACAATATGGGGACTGCTCAATATGTGGCAGTACAGAAATATTCATTTATAATTCAGATATAAACACTCAATTAATAGAGTGTTTTGATGAATTCCTAAATATTTATACCCCTATTCAATTACTCCCAGATAACTACCCAAAATCAGAGACGTTTTTATTAAAAGATGAACTTTTTGCAAAATGGGGCATTTTTAATAATTTAAATACAAGTCAAATTTACGAAATTATTACTAAGATTTGCAAAGAGAAGTACCAGTTCACTCCTGAATTATTTGACTATCCTGTAATGATAGAGGATTCATATAATCTGGAGTATTTGAAGGGTCACTCTATTTTAAGAGATAATAGTTGGGAAAATTTTGTTACTGCACTAAAAAGGCATAACAGATTTCACACTAACATTATAAACTTAGATATTTTAAAACGATATTGTTCCTATATTCGTAAGCCGTATAAGAAAGGCACTTTATTTTATCGTGGTAGAATATCAACATCTAAAGGGCTAATATGCAATCAGATGGGGGCACCGACTTATGAGAATGCGTCAGCGGGGCGTGCAAATGCACAAGGTATTAGATGCCTGTATTTAGCTAATGATATAAAAACTACTATTCATGAGGTTCGTGCGGGAGCTTACGAATATATTTCAGTAGGTACATTTGAGCTACAAGAAGATATTATTGTTGTGAATTTAAAATCTATTGATAAAATAAGTCCTTTTTTAGATGGGTTAGATTATAAAGAACACGCTATTAATAAAGAACACTTAAAAAAAATCAATAAAGAAATGGGACAAGCCATCCGAAAAAGCGATTCTGCTCTTGATTATGTTCCCACACAATATATTAGCGATTTTATAAAGAGCATTGAACATAATGGAAATTCGGAATACGCAGGGATAGAATATAATAGTACTATGAATCCCAGTGGTTATAATCTTGCAATATTTAATCCAGACTTATATAAATGTATTGACGTCAAGACATATTGGATAGAACGTTTAAACTATTTTGAAAAACCAATTTAATTAGGATTTATTCATTGTTATTTGATTAACAAATATGCTGCACTCAATATTTTAATGTGTGTTTTTTCTACTTATGAGAAAATGTGGTCGAGGGTTAAATTGCGACGGATCGCCTCCACCATTAAAACCCTCGACCAAGAACACAAGGGGACGGTTCCTCTGTGTGGTTATCAGGTTGGTGGAGTACATATTGAAAAGTGGGAGTCCTTTCAGAGATGTAGGGGCTTTTTTAGTGTTATGCTAAGATGTTATAACATTATTTCTGATTTATGGTATTAAACATTTGGCTCTAGGTATAAATAATGAATGATCCATATCTTTACAAAGAAAGCTCTGCTTTACGATTTGCTAAATAGTGACGAAAAGAAATTAGAATTAGCTGAAATCCCCTCTAAGAGTGGTGGGAGAAATGTTTATTCCTAGAACCTATTTACCTGCAGTACTATATATGATACTATACAAATGTGGGGAGTGATTACTAAATGTCTAGCTTAGATATAATTATCAATAAAATGAAGCGTCAACCAAACGGTGTACGTATGTCGGAAGCAGATAAAGTGTTGGTTGCTAACGGATATCGTTTAGATAGACAGAAGGGATCCCATAGGCAGTATGTAAATAAAAAGGGTGATGTAATTACTATAAAGGATGAAAATCCATTAAAAGCTGTATATGTTAAAGATATTTTGAGAAGAATTCTTTAAGGAGGAATCCAGAATGAATGTTCAAGATTATATGAAACTTCCATACAATTACATAATTAAGCCTATAGCTGATGAAAGTGGCTCATATTTTCATGCCTCGGTTTTGGAACTAGATGGGTGCCAAAGCACTGGAGAAAACTTTCAAGAGGCTTATGACGGCTTAATGGAGGCTATGGAAGGTTGGATTGAAACAAAGCTTAAAAATGGATTTACTGTTCCTGTTCCTCTTGATACTGATAAATATAGTGGTAAATATGTTGTTCGTTTACCTAAATCGCTCCATGCACGCCTTGCTATTGAAGCTGAAAAAGAAGGTGTATCATTAAATCAATATACTCTTTATAAATTGAGCCAAGGACATCCTTGATTATACCAATATAATGAATATATTAGTGCTTTATATGAGAGTCCTTGCAGAGATGCAGGGGCTTTTTATGTTGTGTCCTTAATAGCCTCATGGGTAAAAGGGCTATAATTTTAGTCCTTTTACTATTGGATAAAATAGGCTATGCTTAGATTTAAGTTAAAGCACAAAGAATGGAGTTGCTGCAATAGAAATGAAAAATAATAATATTGGATGGGGAGACCTATTATTTTTTGTTTGGAGTTATTTTGTTGAGTAATATTTTAGAAATGAACCACGTGTGTACTTGAAATGAGCCACCATGTTCATCAGATAGAGCCACTATGGTCATGGCGAGAGCCACCTCTTGTATAATGGATAAATGCACCATCAGGTGCAAATCAAATACAGGAGGTCAAACCAAATGACCAAATATCGAGAAATCCTTAGGCTTAATAGTCAAGGTATGAGCCAACGCAGTATTTCATCTAGCTGCCAGTGCTCACGAAACACCGTCAAGA
>NZ_MIJE01000004.1 GCF_001730225.1 Desulfuribacillus alkaliarsenatis
TATAACCATTACGACTATTACCAGTGTTAATGCCTCTGGAATCATTCTTTGGATACCCAAGATGATTTTCCATCTCTGCTTCAAAAATTTCTTGGAGAGTATTCTTGAATAGTTCTTTCATCTTTTCCTGGATATCTTCTACTGTACGACAATCTTTTGCTAATTCCTTAGCTAACGTACTACTTTGCATAAACGATCAACTCCTTAGTGGTAAGTTTAACCATTTACACAAAAGTTAGTACATTCTCATAAAAATAGGAAGCTCAAGGGGATGAGCTTCCTATTTTTATTGGGTCAATTTATATATAACATTTTATGAGTTTGGTAGTTTACAGTTAAACGTTTGATTTATTTTTTTGTTGATTTCTATAGTTAAAAAAAGCAGCAACGAACACTAGTAATGCTAAACCAAAACCTAGTTTATACATAATCGGTACTTCTGCAACATTTCCTACTTCGTAATTATAGGTAGCTCTATGGCCCATACCATCATCTGCAACTGCTTTAACAGCCTTTACTCTTCGAGGATTATACTTCATAATCCCTTCACTGTTGACAGACTCTTGCAGCAAAATGTTATCATCTTCGTCATAAAGTGTAACAACAGCCATAGTAGCAGCTTCACGACCATCATAGAAGACAAAGAATTGTCCAGGCTCTTGTTGAACGATATACATCCGGTGTGCTGAAGCAGTGTCAGTGAAAATTATGCCTTGAAGAAGCACCACTGCTAGCAAGCAGATAACGAACTTCTTAAGCATTAACGTCACCTTTTTTACGTCCTTTTAAGAATAAGAATGCAGCTCCAGCAAAAAGAATTATGGTACCAATTAAGAGCATCTTGCCTTGCGTGTTAGCCTGCTCAGTAGCGGCTGCAGCATCATTAGCAGGTGTTGCAGGTGTAACTCCTGTATCTACTACAACTTCTTCGTTCTCTTGAGGTTGCACTAAGAAGTAAGTTGTTAATGTATAGCGTGTACCAATGTACTCTTGACCATCAGTGACTCCGCCACGTTCGTCATCGAATAAAGCGACTTTAAGCATCCATGTATTTTCATCATTTGGAACAAATGAGAACACACCATTTTCATCAGTTGTAATGTCAGCAAAAATCTCTGCATCAGATGTAGTGGCCGTTGGGCTTACAACAATTATAGATTGATTAGCTAAAGGCTCTCCTAGGTATTTTAGAACAGCTTGGAACTCATCAGCCAATTGGAAGTGACCGATATCTACTTTCGGAATGATTTCTAAATCTAGGTTAGCAGGTAAGTCATAGGCATGAAGATCTGGATCTCCATCAACAGGTATATATGCCTTTACTAATGTTTGGATATGCTGGAAGCCCTGTGGCTCGCCATGTGCCCAATCAATGATTCCACGGTCATGTTTAAAGATAACTTGGAAATCTCCGCCTGTTTCAGGAATGAATGATGCACTATAGTGATCATCTTGCTGCGTTAATTCTAAAGCAATTTCTTTTCCATCAGGAGTATGTACATATAGTTCTCCCTCTGGGATACTGTTAAAATAAGCGCTTTCTGGATCAGGGTTATGCGGGAAATGTCCCCACCATAGCTTTAGCTCGATTTCTTCACCCATCTTACCTTCTTCTAGGTCAACAAAGTACAGTTCATGGGCGGATGCCATGCTAGCCATAGATAAAACCAATGTAACAACCAAAATAATAGCTAAAAAACGTTTTTTCATGAAATTTTTTCTCTCCCTTTTTATCTTTTTAGTTGTACTTGTGAAAAATGCACATAAAAAAACCACGCAAAGTCACTATTGTTATACTAAATAGTGAACCTTCGTGGTTCTAAGTGTTTTCACACAAGACAGCTTCTGCTGTCGATTATGTTTTAAGATTAGCAAAGCTAATAGATGAAGTCAACAGTTTTTTTGAGAAACATTTGTTATTGAAATCATTTTAATTTAGTGTAAGATAAAATAGATGTTGAATGCTGGCTTTAGTAGTTGATTGGAATGGGAGGTTTTACTGTGCATATTTCTGATGGCGTGTTAAATCTGCCAATTGCTGCAACGGCTGCCGTTGTTAGTGTTGGAGTTATAGCATATTCGGCGAAGGGTTTAAAGTCTGAAGAAATTCCTAAGATCAGTCTATTAACCGCGGCCTTTTTTGTCGCATCACTAATCAGAATGCCTATAGGTCCCAGCTCTGTACACCTGCTACTGTTTGGTTTACTAGGAATTATATTAGGTAGGCGGGCGCCATTAGCCATCTTAGTCGGTCTATTAATGCAAGCGACCCTATTTCAACACGGTGGTATTATTGTGCTTGGTGTTAACTTTTTAATGATGTCAATACCTGCTTTAGTAGTGGGCTTTTTATATCAAAAATATAATAGTGACAAAGGTGTCTTTATTCGCAGTGCAATCTTAGGTGGTTTTGCTATTGTTATAGCTTTGATGTTTTTAATTACAGCACTTTATTTTAGTGATGATATGTATAGTCACGGTGATTTTTCTGTCATAAACGTACTTGTTATATCACATATACCTTTAATTTTTTTTGAGGGTGTAATGATTGGTATCATAGTCAAGTTTTTATATAGAACTAGACCTCAACTCTTAGGAGGCTAAATATGGAACAGCAAGAAATGCAGACATCGAAATGGGAGCAAAGCAACCATTTTATAGAAAAGGGTCATGGGAGTAGTCTAAATAATAATAACTCCTGGCTTTATAATTGGGAAACAAGATCTAAGACCTTAACGGCTATTGGTTATATATTTTTTGTGCTGACGTTGCAATCGATTCCTTTGCTAGCGTTAGCTTTTTCATTTGTTTTAATCACTGCTGTAATAGGACGACTTAATTTAGTGTTTTTTGCACGGAGACTTTCTTGGATATTGCCATTTCTTATATTTATGGCAATTCCATTATTGTTTGGAAATGGTTTATCTCCTACAGAACAACAGATAACATTTACTTTAGTACTTTTTTTAAAGGCCCTAACTTCTGTCTCGGTAATGATAATTATGATTACAACACAGCCTGTGGAACGTTTTTTTCAAGGTCTAGCTAATATCGGGCTGCCTTCATATCTTGTATCAATTCTGTTTTTAGCATTTAGATATATTTTTATGTTTAGGGACTCAGTATTTGAAATTGAAAGGGCGCTCAAGTCTAGAAATTTCAGTTTTAAAGGTAACAAAAGAGTTCTCCCGACCATGGGAGAAGTAATAGGTGGCATGTTTATTACTGCCTTTGATCGTTCGGAGTCCGTTTATCAGGCGATGGTATCGAGGGGCTATGATGGAACTATGAGACTAGGCAAGGCAGAGAAAATCTACCCTAAGGATTGGATTGTTACAGTGTCTGTATTAGGTGTGGGATTACTATTGATGCTTATAGATAGAGGGGTGTTGTTCTTTGGATAAGCAAAATTTAGATAAAGTAGTAGCAGATAATAATTCAGCGGCAGTTCGTATTGACGAATTAAGCTATAGATATCCTGACGGAACAAATGCACTTAATGGCGTTAGCTTGACAATACCTAAGGGAGTACGTACGGCAATATTGGGAGCAAATGGCTGCGGTAAATCAACGCTATTTTTCCATATCAACGGCTTATTAAGTCCACATACAGGAAAGGTTTATGTCTTTGATGATGAAGTCAAAAAAGCTAACTTGAAAAAAATACGCCAACAGGTAGGGTTTGTGTTTGCTAATCCAGATTCACAGGTTTTTGCGACTTCAGTAAGAGAGGATATCGCATTTGGGCCAAGGAATCTGTCGTTAACGGAAGAAGAAGTTCACTTAAGAGTTGAATGGGCAATGGAGCAGGTGGGTATAATGGATTTGGCAAATCGACCACCGCAAAACCTAAGTCTAGGTCAGAAGAAGCGCGTCGCTATTGCTGGCGTTCTGGCAATGAAGCCAGACATATTAGTGTTTGATGAGCCGACAGTTGGGCTTGATCCTGCGGCTAAGAGACAGCTCTTTAGCATTCTGAATAAGCTCGAAGATGGGAATAGGACAATTATCATTTCTACCCATGATGTAGATTTAGCATATAGCTGGGCTGAACAAATTATTGTAATGTCTAATGGACAGGTAGTGAAGATTGGCCCACCTGAGATTTTATGCGATGCTGAGTTAATTGAACGTGCGGCCCTAGAAATACCTCAGTTAGCTCAAGCTTTCTGTGGCAGTGGCTATCAACCTCGTACTGCGGCTGAAGCCAACCGAGTTATTAGCAAACTAATCAATAGCTAGCTTAATTTCGAAAGATAAAGGCAGGGTTCGCGTCAATCAACGAATCCCTGCCTTTTGTATTTGTATAAGAGTAACACTTATAGCTTAATTAGTTATTAGTTGCTCTCTGCTTGCTTTTTCGTGTAGTTTAACTGTCCGCCTTCTAAGAGGATGCTAATCTGACGCTCAGATAAGTCGTACTCTACAGTGAACTCCGTACCTTTTGTTACGTTTTTCACAGTAACATCAGTGCCCTTTGCCATTTGCTCACGGATGTTCGGAATTTCTAATTTATCATCTTGGTCAATCGAATCATAGTCCGCTTCATTCTTGAAGGTAAACGGTACGATACCGAAGTTTACAAGATTCGCTTTGTGGATTCTTGCAAAAGACTTTGTAATTACAGCTTTAACACCAAGATACATAGGTGCTAACGCAGCATGCTCACGGCTGGAACCCTGTCCATAGTTATGACCACCCACGATAAATGATTTTCCTGCTTCTTTAGCGCGTTTTGGGTACGTCTCATCCACCTGACAATATACATACTCAGAAATAGCAGGAATGTTAGAGCGTAATGGTAAAATCTTAGCTCCTGCAGGCATGATGTGGTCAGTCGTAATGTTGTCATCAACCTTAAGTACTACTGGGGCAGCAATCGTCTCTGGCATAGCTTCGTTAATTGGCACAGGTTTGATGTTTGGTCCACGGCGTACTTCAACAGTTGATGAATCTTCTGCTGGTGCTAATACCATGCTATCATCAATAATAAACTCTGGTGGTATCGTTACAATTGGATACTCGCCAAGCTCACGCGGGTCAATTAACTTACCAGTTAAAGCAGCGGCAGCCGCTATTTCAGGACTTGCTAAGTAAATTTGTGCTGATTTCGTACCACTACGACCTTCAAAGTTACGGTTAAATGTACGAACAGACACTGCATCAGTTTGTGGAGATTGTCCCATACCGATACAAGGTCCGCATGCTGCTTCAAGAATACGAGCCCCCGCTTTAATTAAGTCAGCTAAAGCACCATTTGCAGCAATCATTTCAAAAACTTGCTTAGACCCTGGAGCAACAACTAAGCTAACATCAGGGTGTACCTGTTTGCCTTTTAGAATAGAAGCTACACGCATTAAATCCATATAAGAACCATTAGTACAGCTACCAATTGCAACCTGATTGACTGTAATTGGACCAATGTTTTTAATCGTATCTACATTATCTGGCATATGCGGTTTCGCAGCCATAGGCTCTAATTCGTTTAAGTTAATTTCAATTTCTTCGTCGTACGTAGCATCCACATCTGGTAGCAATTCAACCCAGTCTTGTTCACGCTTTTGCGCCTTGAAGAATTCAAGGGTAATCTCGTCACTAGGGAATAGAGAGGTAGTAGCACCAAGCTCAGCACCCATATTAGTAATGATTGCGCGTTCAGGTACTGTTAATGACTTAATTCCTTCGCCTGTGTACTCAATAATTCTACCAACCCCACCCTTAACAGAAAGGCGACGTAGTACTTCTAAGATTACATCCTTAGCAGATACCCAAGGCTGTAGCTTACCAGTCAGCTTAATATTTAAGATTTTTGGCATTGGTGTATAGAATGCGCCACCACCCATTGCTACTGCAACATCTAGTCCACCAGCTCCGATGGCAATCATACCAATACCGCCACCTGTTGGTGTATGGCTGTCAGAGCCTAATAATGTTTTGCCTGGAATTCCAAAACGCTCAACATGCACCTGGTGACTAATACCGTTACCAGGACGTGAAAAGTACACACCGTGCTTAGCGGCAACCGTTTGTAAGTAACGGTGATCATCTGCATTTTCAAATCCAGTTTGTAACGTGTTGTGGTCAACGTAACTAACGGAAAGGTCAGTTTTCACCTGGGGAATCCCTGTAGCCTCGAATTGAAGATACGCCATTGTACCAGTAGCGTCCTGTGTTAGGGTTTGATCAATACGAATACCAATTTCTTTGCCAGGAATCATTTCACCTGAAACTAAATGTTCACTTAAGATTTTTTGTGCTAAATTTTTACCCATGTTTACACTCCTCTATTTATCTGAATTTTGTCTCATGACTAGTAATTTGATTATAAGCCAGCATATTAGATATATTATTTGCTGATTGCTTAACCTTACTCGCAATACTATCTAAAAGTTCGTCAGGGAAACGGTCGATTGGCCCAGATAAAGATAGGGCGGCAGCTAATTCGCCTGTACTGTAGAACACTGGGGCAGCGATAGCAGCTACTCCGCTTTCCCGTTCTTCAAAGCTCATTGCATAACCGTTAAGTTGTGTATTAGAGATTTTTTCACGATACCTTACTAAGTCGAACTTAATAGGACAGAACGATTTTGTAAATAGCTCGTCCCTTTCCTGTTCAGGAATATAAGCGAGTAGAACTTTACTGGCAGCTCCTACATAAAGCGGTAGCCTTTGGCCAATTATAGCAATTCTCCGCAATGTTTGCGTACTTTCAATAGCATGCAAGCGCACGCGCTCATCTCCATCCCTAACATATAGGGATACAGTCTCACCTAGTTCATCACGAATTTTCTTCATCTCTGGGATAGCTGTTTGGATTAAATCACTCGATCTAGAAGCATAACTAGAAAGCTCAATAATTTTCATGCCCAAACGATAGCGCTCAACTTCTGGAATTTTTTCAACGTATCCCCGTGCTTCAAGGGAGTTTAGTAACCGATGCACAGTGCTTTTATGTAGATGCACTTTATGCGAGATATCTGTTAAAGACAGGCTCTTCTCGTGCCCTATAAAAGCCGATAAAATATCGAGGGCCCGTTCTACAGAGCGGACAGTCATTTTATCAGCTGGTTGCTTTTCTGAGGTTGGCATATACTTCCTCCTCAAACTATTTAGTTTCATTTGGTGCAACTTAGTTTTATTTTGTTATTATAGCATAAATGGATTGAACATCAATAGTGAAAACGGCAGCAATGTGGTAAAATATATAGAAATCTTTGAAGTAGGAGGTAGTTTTTTTGTCAATTGAAATAGTATTAGTAGAGCCAGAAATACCACAGAACACAGGGAACATTGTCCGCACCTGTGCTGCAACAAAAACAAAGCTACACTTAGTAGAGCCGATGGGCTTCTCTATAGATGAAAAGCAGGTAAAAAGAGCGGGGCTGGATTACTGGCATCTCGTAGAAATTGAAACCCATAAGAGCTTACAAGCGTTTCTAGATAAATACGAGTCTAGCAGAAGACTGTTCTATGCAACTACTAAGGCTAAAGCCCATTACGCACAGGTTGAATATCAGCCTGGTGATATGATTTTGTTTGGAAAAGAAACAAAGGGCTTGCCTGAGGATTTCTTGTTTGCAAACCCTGAGCGTTGCTTGCGGATGCCAATGAGTCCTGATTCTAGGAGCTTAAATCTCTCAAATGCCGTTGCCGTGTTTACCTATGAAGCACTCAGACAGCTAGATTTCCCAGACCTATATTAAAGTTTAATTACTCTTATTAATGATACGTCCAAACTGTACAGCAAATTGCTGTTGGAATAAGAAACATAGTGCAACCATCAAAGCAGCGTCAGCACCAAAGGTAGTTACTGCTAATCCAAGACCGATAGCAAGGTTACGGAGGGCTGTTCCGTAAACTAAAGATATGCAGTTTTCCCTTGTATAGAATCGTTTACCAATGAAATATGATAACGAAAAAATAGCGATATAAAATAAGAATAGAACGAATACTGCGAGTAAAAGAAGATGCCAATCAGAAACAATGCGATTAGCATTAATACTTATGCTCGTAAAGATAATATAAATCATTCCATAGGCTGTGAAACCAGGTAGCTTTGGTTTGATTTTTTCTTTAAAAGTCGTTTCAGGTATTTTAGTTAACAATGCGTAATAAGTTATCAGACCTGCAATTAAAGGGATGAAGATTACCATGAATATAGTTTGGAACACTTGCATTAAATCGATTGGAATAAATTGTCCAACCATAACGAGCAAGTACCATGGTGCTAGGATTGCTCCTATTACAAGGCCTACAACTGTAAGTTGTAAAGAAGCTGGCACGTTCCCTTTGGCGATTAAGGTGAAAGCTACTGTCATAGTGCCAGTGGGAAGTAAGGCGATAATTGCTAGGCCAGCGAAAAGCTCAGGTTGATTTCTAAGGAACATAAAACCAAGCAAATAAGCAATTAAAGGAATAGAAATAAAGTTAATTAGCAGAGAAGTGTTAATTAACTTTATGTATTTTAAGTTGAAGATTTCGCTTATTTTCAAGCCAATCATAAGTGGGTAAACCATTAGAATGGAAACAATAAGAACGTAATCCCTTAAGCCGCTTGTGTCAAATAACAACCCAACTATTAATCCTGATAAAATAGTTAAAGGTACTGTATATACAATATTACGATTAGGTATCATGAAAATCTTCCAAAATGTTGACACAAAAATCCCCCTATATGTATTGTAATGACTATTTTGCATAATAAAACCATTTGGTTATATTATAGTTACTCTATAACTTAGTCTTTATTCAATACGCTAGGGGGTGTATCCTGCTATTCTAGGTATTTATAATTCTTATTGTCTATTAAAAATTGTCTATTAAAAAGAATTTGATAACAAAGTATTAACGTAAAAAGATAAATACAACACCACTTACAAAGAAGCAGTAATATGCAAAGTAAATTAACTTACTACGATTTAAGAAGGCAATTAACCAGCGAATTC
This sequence comes from Desulfuribacillus alkaliarsenatis, assembly GCF_001730225.1. Classification (NCBI taxonomy): domain Bacteria; kingdom Bacillati; phylum Bacillota; class Desulfuribacillia; order Desulfuribacillales; family Desulfuribacillaceae; genus Desulfuribacillus; species Desulfuribacillus alkaliarsenatis. Next base: position 8,946 of record NZ_MIJE01000004.1, read on the forward strand.
CGATTAAAGCAAAAATAAATGAAGCAATAAATGAAATAGTTAGCTCAAACCAACCAGTATCAAATTCTGCTAGTCGCATATCTGGGAACATTAATACAGTAGATCCTAAGATGACAGGGATAGATAAAAGGAATGAAAAACGTACCGCGGTCGATTTATCTAATCCTACCCACAGAGCAGCTACTAGTGTACTTCCGGCACGTGATACTCCAGGTATTACAGCTACAGTCTGACCGATCCCGACCCAGAAAGCGTCCCAAAAAGTCATATCCTTTTCGCGGCGATTCCCGTATTTCATAACACGTTCAATTAATATTAAAAATAGACCAGTGAAAAATAGCGCTATAGAAATAGTCGTCATTGAACGAAGTGTATCTGCTAATTGTTTCTCTAATAAGATACCAAGAACTCCAGTTATAAAAGTAGCAGCTATAATATAAATTCCAAACCAAAATGATGTTTTATATTTAACGTTGCGTGTGCCAACGTATTGAAGAAACTCCTTAATTATTACCGCTAAATCAGCTCGGAAGAAATATACAACGGCAAGCAATGAAGCAAAATGCAAAAACACCTCAAAAGCCAAGCCAGGCATAGATATACCAAATAACTCCTGTGTAATAATCAAATGAGCCGAACTTGAAATCGGTAGGAATTCCGTAATTCCTTGAACAATACCTAAAACCAATGCTTCAAACCAATTCAAAAATGAACACTCCTTTCCAAAATACCCTTATTACAAAGTAACATATTTGTCAGTGATAACCAAGACCAATTTAAAAATTAGTAAAATTGCAGATTGCATTCACTATGAACATTTATACTTGACAGGGCATAGGATATGCATATAGACTAACAAATGAAAATAATTCAATACACCTCGTTAGGTGAGGCTCCTATACGGAGATACGCTGCTGCCCAAAAATGTCCAAAGACGCCAATGGGTCAACAGGAACGATCGACATAAGGTCGTTTTTAATGTAGCTGGATGTTATCCTATGCCGTATAGTGCTAAAGCTCAACGATGGAGGGAACAGATTATTTGTGTTGTCTGTAGTTCTGATTTTGGGACACCCTTATTCGTTGATGGGTGTTTTTGTGTTTTTCAGACAATAATTTTAGTGTGAAAGGGAGTGGTGTAATATATGGACAGTAGTTGTAGGTGTAGTAACAAACTCAACTTTTTTCATAATCAAACAAAATTAGGAAACACTACAGCCATGGGTTCCGTTATGCCACATCCTCGATTAAAGTCAGACACCTAGTGGAATCCTTGGCATGAAAAGGAGGATTTAAAATGGTGAAATTAGATAAACACACAGCGGAAGAATACACTCGTTTAGTAACCCAAGCCTTAGATGCTAATAACAAAGATAAGTTCCGCGAATTATTTTTAGAACTTCATCCGACTGATCAGGTCGAATTATATTCAAAATTCTCAGAAACTCAACAGGTGCAGGTGCATAATTATATAACTGCAGAAGAGTTTGCTGAAGTTTTCCAGGGCATGGAGATAGACCAACAGAAGGAACTAGTAAAAAGGCTTGACCATGCATATGCAACTGAATTATTTAATAATATGTATTCTGATGACTTAGCATCCTTTATTGGTGAGCTAGAAGATAAAGAAGCTAAAGAAGTTATTGGCTTGCTAGATAAAGAAGAAGCAGAAGACATTAAAGAGATTTTGAATTATGAGGACGAAACAGCCGGTGCAATTATGACCACCGAGTTTATTTCTATAGTTTCCTCAGATACCGTTGGCAATGTAATGGAGAGTCTACGTGAGAAGCAACGAGACGCTGAGACCATCTATTACCTATATGTAGTTAATGATTTGCACCAACTGGTAGGGGTTCTATCCTTAAGAGATTTAATGTTTTCAAAATTAGATGAAAAAATCGAAAATATTATGAGTACCCGAGTTGTATCGGTAAATGTTAATACTGACCAGGAAGAAGTAGCTAAGATGATTAAGAAGTATGACTTATTAGCAATTCCAGTTGTCAAGGATGATGGTGAGTTTATAGGAATTGTTACTGTCGATGACGTTATGGATGTTCTAGAGGAAGAGGCTACAGAGGATATTGGTGAAATCACGGCGACTAGGGGTTCAGTAGACGCAAATATTACTTCTGTAAAAGCTGCTAGAATGCGTGCTCCATGGATTCTTTTGCTAATGTTTTTAGGACTTATTACGGCCAATGTAATTGGACAGTTTGAAGAAACATTAGAGACAGTGATATTATTGGCGGTATTTATTCCATTGATTATGGACTCAGCAGGTAATACAGGAACCCAGGCTCTAGCTGTTGTCGTACGTGGTATGGCACTAGGAACATTAGAAAAAGGTGGAGTCAAGCAACTATTAAAACGTGAATTTGGAACTGGAATTATGCTTGGTCTAATGTGTGCAATAGCACTGATGATTATAGTTCCGTTTCTCTACGATAGCTATGTTTTAGCGTTCATCGTTGGTTTCTCACTATTTATTACCTTAAGTGTTGCGACTATGGTAGGGGCGATTGTACCAATCATAATCAACAAGCTTAAGATTGATCCAGCGGTTGCTTCAGGTCCATTCATTACGACTATTAACGATATCATCGGACTGTTAATATACTTCTCCGTTGCAACAGCATTAATCAACTACTTACCTCAGGTGTAAGGGAGATTACTCAGAACCTTCGATTTTTAATTGAAGGTTCTTTCTTTATATGATGTATATAAGAATGATATAAGAATACTTCATTGTAGGTGGTGATAAAAATGGGTCTAGAAGTGCTCATGAAATTAAGTATAGCGTTATTATTCGGTTTATTAATCGGAATCGATAGACAACTAAAGCATAAACCCTTAGGCTTAAAAACAACGATGATTATTTGCGTTGCCAGCTGTCTATTAACGATTGTATCGATTGAATCGTTCTTTAAATACTCGAGTCCATTATATAATAATATGGATCCGATGCGTTTAGCGGCGCAAATTGTTAGTGGAGTCGGTTTCTTAGGTGCAGGTGTCATCCTTCGCAGGACTAACGATGTCATTTCTGGACTAACGTCAGCGGCAATGATTTGGGCCGCATCAGGAATTGGGATAGCTGTTGGCGCTGGATTTTATTTTGAAGCTTCATATGTAGTTTTTCTATTAATTGTTGCAGTTAATTTTATACCTAGCTTTGTAAAGTGGGCTGGTCCTGGTTCTCTAAGTAAGCGAGACGTCGCCCTTAAGATTGTTGTTGAGCCGAACTACCGTATGACGGAGCTTCTAAAGATAATAGAAAGTAAGGGTCAAGGTCTCAGTAAGCAAAAAAACTATGACATTCAAATACGTCATATAAAAATTAAAGACTTAGATAACGGAAATCAACAAATCGATTTAACAATCTCCGCTCCTGAGAAACAATATACAACAGAGATATATTACCTAATTAAAAAGATTGACCACGTGCTAACCGTTGACGTTGAGCACTTGTAGAGGGGAGGAATGAATTATGGTGCAATTAAATCACAAAAATCGCGAAGAATACATATACTATCTACTCCTTGCACTAAAGAATAGAGATAAAGAAAAATTTCGCAAAGACTTTCTAAATCTGCATCCAACAGATCAGACTGAGGTATTTCGTGAGCTAACCAAGGATAAACGCTCCTTAGTATATGAGTATATATTAGCAGACGAACTAGCTTTGATATTTGAGGGTCTATATGCTGATGAACAAAAAATCATAATGGAGGAATTAGAAGACACCTATGCAGCAGAGATGCTTAATGATGTGTCTGCTGATGATTTAGTCGATTTCTTAGGAGAAGTGTCTGCACAACAGAGTCAGGAATACCTGAGAAAAATGGATGACATACAAGCTCAAAATATTAAAAGATTGTTATCCTATAAAAAAGACACAGTAGGCTCGGTAATGACTACGGAGTATATAACGGCTAAAGATGACGAAACCGTCGAACAAATATTACTGCGTTTGCGCGCAGAAGGCTTAGAGGCGGAAACGATTTACTATATATACGTACTCAATCAAGAAAAACGTTTAATAGGTGTTGTGTCGTTACGAGAGCTAATTACCAAAGATCCATTAACAAAAGTACACGATATTATGAAATCGAATGTTATAACACTATCGGCACTTACTAGTCATAGGGATGCCGTTACAGCTATTAAAGATTATGACCTTTTGGCTGTTCCTGTAGTAGATCATGAAAAAAGGATTTTAGGAATTGTAACAGTTGATGACGTCTTAGATATTTTAGAGGAAGAAACTGATGAGGATATTGAGGATATGTCAGCCATTAGAGGGACTGTAGATTTAGAAATAAGTCCGATAACGGCAGCGAAACGACGACTCCCTTGGTTAATAATACTTTTGTTTATGGGTTTGTTTACAGGTTCAATTATTAGTAGTTTTGAAGTGACTTTTATTAGTTTTGCTTTTCTACTGCTTTTTGTTCCAATGATTACAGACATGGCGGGCAATACGGGTATTCAATCATTAGCGGTTGTAATTAGAGGTTTAGCCACTGGCAAAATAAGAGACCAACAGATTAAACAGCTATTATTCAGAGAAACTCTAACTGGCATGATAATTGGAGTTATATGCTCCGTTATAGCGGGTGTAATTGTATATCTAATAACTTTAAGTACTTTTTATGTTTTAACTATAACAATATCATTACTTGTTACTCTGACTTTCGCTACTGTCATTGGTGCTATAGTGCCGCTAATCATAAATCGATTACGAATAGATCCAGCAGTTGCCTCTGGGCCTTTTATTACAACAATTAATGACATACTGGCCATTTTAATCTACTTTTCCGTTGCCACAGCCCTAATAGCTTATTTCTCCTAATATTTAATCAAACATATGGGCTGATATATAACATATAGTCTGATATATATATAGCAGGATTAGGTAGGAAATATATATTGACAAACGGTGTTAAGGCCATATACACTAGCTTGTGGAAGCATTATTTCATGGTTGGTAAGATATGATTGATGCACCTTCTTAATGAAGGTGCTTATTATATGTTAAGGGGAGTGAGGATTAATGGATAGTTGTCCCGATAGGCGATGGTTTTCAAAAATAATTAAATCAAATAATCGGTTACAAGCATTGACCCATTTCATCACTCTATGTCATATGAAATAATAGAGTTATTTTAGTATTGTGTGAATTAGTGTCCCTGCTTGTTATAAGGGGGAATTGCATATGGTAAAACTTGATCAGCATACGGTTGAGCAATATACACAGTTAGTCATTTATGCATTAAATGGTCAAAATAAAGGTAAATTTCGTGAACTATTCCTAGAGCTGCACCCGACAGACCAAGTAGAATTGTTCTCTGGTTTTGATGAAGTGCAGAAAGCACTAGTGGTTGAGTACTTAACTCCTGAGGAATTTGCTGAAATATTTCAGGGGATGGAGTCTGAAGATCAGAAGGAAGTTGTTAGAGAGCTAGAAGATGGTTATGCATCAGAGATGCTAAGTAATATGTACACTGACGACTTAGTTTCTTTCTTAGGTGAACTAGAGGAACAAGAAGCTAAGGATATAATAGAACAATTAGATATAGAAGATGCCAAAGAGATTAATGAAATCTTAAATTACGAACCAGATTCTGCTGGTAGTATCATGACAACAGAATATATATCTATATGCACTTCGGATACAGCTAGCAAGGTAATGGAACGTCTACGTGAGCAAGAGCCAGAGGCTGAGACTATCTACTACTTGTATGTTGTAAATCAGGTAGAGGAATTAGTAGGAGTACTTTCTTTAAGGGATTTGTTATTCGCCAGATTAGATCAAAAAATCGAAGATATTATGAGCACTAGAATTGTATCTGTCAACGTTAAAACAGACCAAGAAGAAGTAGCTAAGCTAATTAAAAAATATGATTTTCTAGCAATACCTGTAGTCAAAGATGACGGCAAGCTTGTAGGGATTGTCACAGTCGATGATGTTATGGATATAATTGAAGAAGAAGTAGCAGAGGATTTCGGAGAAATCACAGCGACCAAAGGGTCTTCTGACGTTAACATATCATCATTTCAAGCAGCAAAAATGCGTGCTCCGTGGATTTTAATATTGATGTTCTTAGGTCTTGTTACGGCTGGAATTATCGGTCAATTTGAAGACACTTTAGCTACGATTGTACTATTAGCAGCTTTTATTCCGATGATAATGGGATCAGCTGGGAACACAGGAACACAGGCCCTTGCTGTAATGGTACGTAGCATAGCAATCGGTCAAGTAAACAGGTCTACGGTTCGGCAGTTAATACGCAGGGAATTTGGGACTGGGATTATCTTAGGAATCATATGTGCGATAGCATTATTGGTTATAATACCTGTCGCATATTTTACTTACGATGCTAAGTTTATGTTAGCATTTATAGTAGCGTTTTCACTACTATGTACCTTAAGTATTGCAACAATGATTGGAGCTATTATTCCAATACTAATTAACAAGCTAAAGATTGATCCTGCAGTTGCCTCAGGACCGTTTATTACCACACTTAATGATATAATAGGTTTATTAATATATTTCTATATTGCTACGATGTTCCTTGAATATTTATAATTTACTATAAAAACATCATGAGCGTATGATAAAGCTTATTCCACAACATGGGATAAGCTTTCTATTTTGTATTAGGTAGCATTAACAGAAATGATATATATATGGTATAATTGATACGGTTTGTTTACGGATATAGGAATTAAAATACATATTATACAAGGAGACAGTACTATGTATAAAAACTTAGAAGAATGTATTTTAGATTTGGAAAAGCATGGTCATTTAATAAGGATTAAAGAAGAGGTAGACCCTTATCTTGAAATGGCTTCTATTCAATTAAAAGTCTATGAGGCAGGCGGTCCTGCGTTATTTTTTGAAAATGTTAAAGGAACAAAATTTGGTGCAGTATCGAATTTATTCGGAACAATTGAGCGCAGTAAATTCATCTTCCGTAAAACCTGGGATGCGGCGCAAAATGTCGTTGCCCTCAGAAATGATCCTATGATGGCGTTAAAAAATCCTTTTAACCATGTGCGTACTGGACTAGCAGCGTCTAATGCTTTACCTAAGAAGCTATCTTCAAGTCTACCAGTAGGCTTTCAAGAAATCAGTATTTCAGATCTACCACTGATTCACCATTGGCCAGATGACGGTGGTGCATTTATTACGCTACCGCAAGTATATAGTGAAGACCCAGATAAACCAGGAATAATGAACTCAAATCTTGGCATGTATCGTGTACAACTAAATGGCAATGACTATGAGTTAAACAAAGATATAGGAGTACACTACCAAATTCATCGTGGTATCGGTGTCCACCAGGCTAAAGCTAGCAAAAAAGGTGAACCACTAAAGGTAAGTGTCTTCATCGGCGGACCACCAGCCCATACACTAGCTGCTGTTATGCCATTACCAGAGGGCTTAAGTGAAATGACCTTTGCGGGATTATTAGCTGGACGTCGCTTCCGTTATAGCTATATAGATGGCTATTGTATCAGTAACGATGCAGATTTCGTTATCACTGGTGACATCTACCCTCGGGAAACGAAGCCAGAGGGACCATTTGGAGACCATCTAGGCTACTATAGTTTAGTTCATGAGTTTCCGGTAATGAGAGTACATAAGGTCTATGCAAGGGAAAATGCCATTTGGCCATTTACGGCTGTTGGTCGTCCGCCACAGGAGGATACTTCTTTTGGTGCACTTATCCATGAGCTGACAGGGGATGCAATTCAACGTGAAATTCCAGGCGTCAAGGAAGTCCATGCCGTAGATGCGGCAGGTGTTCACCCGCTACTGTTTGCTATAGGAAGTGAACGCTATACACCATACCAACAGGCTAAACAACCAGCTGAGCTATTAACAATTGCCAACAGAATATTAGGCTCAGGACAGCTCAGCCTTGCTAAGTATTTGTTCATTACGGCAGAGGATGACAAGCCTTTAGACACACATAAGGAAGAAGAGTTTATTACTTATATATTAGAAAGAATCGATTTGCATAGAGATATCCATTTTCAAACAAATACGACGATTGATACGCTAGATTATACGGGTACAGGCTTAAATACTGGTAGTAAGGTCATTATTGCTGCATATGGTGATAAAAAGCGCGATTTATGCACAGAAGTACCAGCAAACTTACAGGGGTTAGATGATTTTAAGAACCCTAAATTGGTAATGCCAGGGGTAGTTGCAATCGAGGGACCGAAGTTCTCAACACATGCTGACACAGAAACAGAAACTCAGAACTTAAGTAACGCTATTAAAGAAAAGGGACCTATGCCAACGTGTCCAATGATAATATTATGTGATGATAGTCAGTTCATTAGTGAGGATATTAACAACTTCCTATGGGTTACCTTTACTAGAAGCAACCCTTCCCATGATATTCATGGTGTTAATGGCTATTATGAGTATAAACATTGGGGCTGTGATAATATAATTATTGATGTAAGGACAAAACCACATCATGCTCCGGCGTTAATTCCTGATGCAAACGTTGAGAATAATGTTAAGCGCTTTTTCGCTAAAGGGGCAAGCCTAGAGGGAGTGTTGTAGTATGCTACGGACAGTATATTTTTTCACTCGTTTTGGTTTACATTTAATTTCTACATTGCATACATCCTATAAATTTAATAAGTTGGGCAAGGAAGGTAAGCTAGAAGAACAAAAGACTTTCTTAGATGAATCTGCGAAGGCTTGGGGACAATACCTTGTTGAACGGACTGGAAGCACAATTCATGTACAAGGTAAAGATAATATTCCTGATGGTCCTTGCCTAATAATCAGTAATCACCAGAGCAACTTTGACATACCAATATTGGCTGGCTATCTAGATAAACCCTTAGGATTCATTGCAAAAAAAGAGCTTGGTAAGGTTCCAATCATGTCTACATGGATGAAAAGGGTTAAATGTGTTTTTATTGACCGCCAGAATCCACGTCAAGCTATTAAAGCTTTAGGTGAAGCGACGAATTTCTTAAAGGAAGGCCATACACTCGTTATATTTCCTGAAGGAACCCGAAGCAAAAGCGCTAAAATGGGTGAATTCAAAAAGGGTAGCCTAAGAATTGCAGAGAAAAGCGGTGTGCCAATAGTACCTGTTACAATTTCAGGCTCGTATAAGATTTATGAAGGGAATGGCAGTCGCGTTCGTCCTGCAGAAGTAAATGTGATTGTTGGCGAGCCGATATACATAAATCAGCTCACTGACGAGGAGAAGGATCAACTACTAGATAACCTTAGACAGCAGTTTCAGCATAATTTAGACGCATTGCAATAGAATTGGTTGTAGTTGTAATTGATAGATAAAAAGGGACAAGCCTGAATCATCAGGAAGTCCCTTTTTTTGGTGCATAATAATTAAGTACTCTGTATTAACTTAGCGTATAGAAGTTAGCTTAAGCTGGGGAGAACCGCTGTCTTTCCCACCAATCTTCTTTTAGTAAGTCGTAGTTTTTTTGGAACAAATCTAGATGCTCAGATTCCCAAACAATCAGCTTTTCATATAACGCCTTTGCCTCTGGCAATTCTGTTTCCTTCATTGCCTTATAATAGTAATCAATCGCGTTTTTCTCCATTGTTACACCAATTCCAAACACTGAAACAGCTAGTGAACCACTTTCTGGAGATACATTTTTCCAGCTAAAGATTTGCTTGGTCTTCTCAGGGACTTCAAGCTTGCTATAATCAATGCGAACATCACGCTTTTCATTAATATCCTGATACAGCGAGCATAACCAGTCCTGATGCTGTTTTTCTTCTTCAGCCAAGAATAGTAAAGCAGCTTTGACGTCTTCTTCTTTGGCCTGTTCGGCAGACATCTTATAAAACTCGTAACCCTCTTTTTCAATTAGAATTGCCTGCTTCAAAATTTCCAATTCTTTTATACTCATACTAATTGCCTCCTTTTACATATTTATATTTGTTTTGTTTTATATTCTTTTAACCTTTGTGCTTGGTACTACCTTTCGATATCTTTAGTTTAAAAGACGAATGCTACAATATACAACTAATTAGCTGTATTCATGTATAATATAGTCTGCTGTTCTTTCTGCAAGAGCCATAACAGTTTCAGTAGGATTAAGTCCAGCTGAAGTAACGAATACACTGGCATCACATATGAACAAATTATCGATATCGTGACTTTGACAGAATTCGTTCACCACTGATGTGCTTGGGTTTGCTCCCATGCGACAACCACCCATAAGGTGAGCAGAGTCAGGTGTCACATATTCAACACCGCCGCCAGCAGCAAATAAGATATCGCTCATCTTCTTGACAGCGTGGTCTATTAACTTCAAATCGTTGTCTCCGTAGCTAAAATTAATCTTAGCTAACGATACATCGTAATTATCCATCTCGTTAGCGAGAGTTACACAGTTATCGTAATTTGGGAGTACTTCACCGACTAAGGTTAAGCGCCCATAATAGTTATAATCAAGCATTGTATCGTGTAGCTGTTTACCCCAGATTCCAGCACGTGATGCCAGTTCGCCAGCAATTCCTAAGGGTCTAGCACCATGGGCGTGAATTGAATAGCCCCTAGCAAATCCACGTTTTGCATCAGTCTCATAGAACTCCTGTGTAGTTGCTAAGACAGGTGTGCCTTTATATAGTCGGATTTCGTCGGCGAATTTAGCATATACATCATGACTACTATGGGGCATGATTCCATGACCAACCCAGCCGCTACTATTAGCAAGTCCGTTAGGATGCTGCTCTGTGGCTGAATGTAGTAAGAGTCTAGGTGACTCGACTGCAAAGGCGGATAGAATTACAACCTTAGCCTTTTGAATATATTCCTTGCCATGGTAAACAAAGCGCACACCAGTGACTCGACCAGTTTGGTCAGACATAATCTCCGTTACTGTAGAGTTGTCCAGTACAATCGCACCAGCAGTCTTAGCTTTCGGTATATGGTGAATAAGTGTGCTGAACTTAGCATTAGGCATACAGCCCTGGTTACAAAAACCACGGTTAATACAAGGCGGTCGACCTTCAAATGGAGCTGATAAAATAGCCAGTGGAGCTACAGATGTTTCAATACCAAGCTTTGCTGCCCCATTCATAAACATATAGGAATTAGGGCTAAGGGGCTCGCGCTCTGGATAGGGATACGGTCCGTTGAAGCTACCCCAAGGAAAGAATTTCGGACCAGAAACAGCAATATCACGTTCAACTTTGTCGTAATAAGGCTCCAAATCTACATAAGAAATAGGCCAGTCTTCACCAACGCCGTCTTCAGATTTAGTCCGAAAATCTGATTCGTGAAACCGCAAAAACACTCCAGTGAAATGGACTGTTCCACCACCAACGCCTCTTCCAGAGTTATTAGAACCCATACATAAGGGGTTATCTCCAGTGACGATGCGAGTATCATTCCATGCTAAACGTTTCATAGCTAGTTCATCAGAGGCGAAATCCTTCTGAGGGTCCCTTGTTGGACCAGCTTCTATGACAACAACCTTAAGCTTTGCCTCTGACAGTCTCCTAGCTAACACACCGCCTGCGGCACCAGCACCAACAATTACTACATCAACCTGTTCATCACTATATTTCCACTTTAATGTACTCATTCTGTTTGCGCCTCCCATGGATCAAGCTGTCCAAGGCCTGCTCGCACGTAGCCCCTAGGATAGGCGGGACCACCATAGCCTATTGCTGACCAGACGACTGGATGGGAATAATATGCGTCAACGGTTAAAGATAATAGCTTCTTAAAAAAAGCTTGCTGCAAACGGATATCCCATTCATTTATGTTTCCCTTAGCGAGTTCTTCAAGCACTGCAAGCTGGGCATCTGCATTCGATTCAATAAAGCGCATAGAATTATATCTTTTTGTAGCAGAGTTTAAAAGTTCTAATCCGTGTCTTATTAAATCCTTAGCACTAGGAATCCCCTCTTGACGTTGATTTTCGCCAATTTGGCTCGATAGAGTAGAGTCAATGTGTCGGATTATAAAGTATAAGATTTCCTCGTTTTTATCGTGAATTAAGTGAGCACAGACACGCTTTAATAATTCTACTTCTGCCAGAGTCAAGTAATTCGTAGTGTATGAATATTCTAATCTACCCAATACAATATCCCGAGTATGGGGGTCCCAATAATCCTGCTGCTCAAGCACATGATACTTTGGGTAGTGTGTTACTTTTTTAGTTTCTTGTTGCACATAATCATCTGTCATAGTATATCCCTCCTAAGACCACCATGTAAGCACATAGGCAAAGTTGTTAAGGACCTGCTGATAAATAGACATCATACCTAATCCAGTTAGCGCAACAAATAATAGTGGAAGAATGATTGGGGGTCCGATTAAGAAATTCCTGAGTTTATAGCCATCAACCCGTAGCCCAACACCCTTAACGTGATAAAAAAAGCCTATTAAGCCATCAAGAAATCCAATAGCTAGCATAATTGCATAGAACCAAAACAACCATTCAGTCGGCCTTAATGCATAAGTGGCTGCGACGATAAACATAATAGGAGTGAAGATAACAGGCCCCCACATCACCCATTTGTTTAAATTTTGTCGATAATGAAACAATGTCACCTGTATTCCTATCAGTAGAAATGTAATACCAATAAACATTGCCAATACACGTTCGGCGGCCCAGGGCAACCATTCAAACATAAAGTCACATCCAATCTCATCTAATCTTTAATGGGAAGGCTTTTAATAATCATTTTCAGCAAAACCTACACTTTGTAGATAGTATTTATCATTTTGAGTAGAATCATTTATAATATTAAGGAATCATTTATAATAGATGAGAAATAGATAGTATGTCGTATTAGACAATCAGTTTTTTGAAAATAGGAAATTTGGAAGGAGAGTTATTATGCCAATCTTTGATTTGCGTTGCAAAGAATGCAAGCAGGAATATCAAGTGCGTGCCTCATATGAGGAAAGGCAAGATGCACAGTGTCCAAGCTGCTCAAGTACGAAAAAAGAGCCTGTATTTAAGGCTAATATAAAAGGGCCAGTCAGTCCAAAGGGGACTGGAGCAGGAGGCTGTCCGTCGGCTGGAGGGTGTCCAGGGGCATCTAGTTTTGGTTGAGGCTAATAGAGGTTGACTAGTTTAGTCAAAAGATTTCAATAGTTGCTGTCCCCCGAGGTACAAAGCACTTACTGCGAATACAAACCAGAATGTCACAAAGCGGATAATAAGTGCTAACAATAGAGCCTCATGTAAGGCAACCCCTAAGGGAGCTAATAACAGTACCATACTACCTTCAAAGGTGCCAAGTCCACCTGGGGTTATAGGAACCATAGCAACCATATAGGTCAAATATGTAATGACGGCAATAGCGATAAATCCGATATCAACCTGTAGAGAGAGTGCAATATAATATGACTTAACGGCAAAAAACAGCCAAATAAATGTTGATAATATTAGCTGCGATGTCAAAACATATTTATCTTTTAAGGCACTTTTAATGGTAGCATCAATGGTAGTCATACTAGTACAGATTCTGTCCTTAAAAGACTCCTTCACAGGTAGATAAGCTACCAAGCTGTGTATTAGCATAGGCTTCTTTATGAAAGCACCTAATAAGGCAACAAAGGCAATAATAAATAAAAGACCAATAATTAATGCCACACTCTCGGTGCCAAAATCGCTAAATGTCAATAAAAACCAGGATAAGGAAACAATACAAAGGAATAAAAAGCAGACCATGCTTATGGTTTTCTGCAAACCAACGAGCGCAAGCGCTTGGCTAGTGGAGTTGTTAAGGTGTGGTTTTAGGAGAACAACCTTAGCGGCTTCACCACCAGCCTTCGCAGCTGGTGTGACACTTTCAACAAAAGTGCCCGCCATGTTGATATGAAAGATATTTTTAAAAGGAATTATACAACCCATCTTTTTAGCAATTAATTGCCATTGTAAGCAGATTAGGTAGATAGTGATTATTTGTAAAAAACAAGCAAATAAAAGCATATCTTTACTTACTGATGCAAGGCTTGAGGTGATTTCGCGAAAATCACTTTGCCACAGAAGCAGTGCTATTAATATTAACCCGAGAAGCGTAAGCATTAGCTTCTTCAAACCGTTCACCTCTAAGTCCTTTGATAAATAACAGCGTTTCACTCATTGTAGAATTTTTTTGACGTGTGGATTTACACATATCGCAAAGGCATTGATTGCTTAAGCAGCTATAAAAACTACCTAAACAATCGTGAGCGCAGCGGACGAGCACACGAGATCCTTGTTTTGAACGATTTAGTACGTTTGATAGAATACGATCTTGCGGCATTGCTTGTAGTGCGATATGGGTGACGGTGAAATCTGATGTATCAATACTTTGACCATCACCAAGGCGAATTTCAATCAAATTTTCTAAACCAAAAATAGAAATAGCTTGCTTGGCATAAAGGGTAGAAAGATAGTGGACATCGATAACAGTAACTTTAGCCCTTGTGTCCCGAGCGATTTCAATAGCAGTCCACGGAAACGGTCCACCACCAATACACAAGACATGATCTTTTTTTGTGATGTTTGCCAACTCAATCTCCCGCTTTACAATCGGGTTGTAGTATAGCTTACAGAAAAAACGCAAAGTTGGGGAGACAATGGCTGTTTCCTCAATCTTTTTTGTTAAAGAAGCTATGATACTCATAAAATCACATCCAAAAGTCGTTTTTTAAAACAAGGCCATAATAAATTGAACACCATGATTTATCAGGCCACCTACTAAAAAGGCAATTGCTATCGTAGATAAACTAATTAAAGCTGCAACTTTTAGCTTGAACTCCTTAACTAAAACGGCAAACACTGATAAGCAAGGAAGGTAGAATAGAGCAACAATTGATCCAACAAACATTTGTAGTGTAGATAGCTCAAGTTCAATTAACGGTAGTACTCCTAACTCCCTACGTATAACTCCTAAAACTAATGCGAGACTTGCTTCAATCGGTAGACCTAACCACCTAACAACAAGTGGTTGAATATATACACCTATAATATTTAATAATCCTGTTTCGACAATAATAGCTGCTAAACCGATTGCAAGAATCATTGGTATTTCTGCTTCTATTAAAAAGTTTTTAGTCCGTACCCAAATCTTCTTTAATAATGCAGGGGCACTAGGTAATAAAAGATTCGGTATTTCTAAAAGCATGGAGTCTATTTTTCCTGGCATAGCTCTGTTAAGCATTAATCCACCAAGGAATATTGCCGCAAATGAGACCATGTATACTAGCACCAGCATCAGAACAGAGTGATCACCTAATAGTGCGATAAAGGCTCCAGTCTGGGCGGTGCAGGGGACGGCGAGGGATACGACACCTGCGATAATTATCCGTTCCTTATAGGTAGTTGCAGTTCTTGAACCTAGTACTGCCGGTACAGCACAACCATAGCCCATCATAAAAGGAACAATACTGCCACCTTGTATTCCTACACGACGCAATATACCATCCATTAAGACTCCTAAACGCGGTAAATAGCCACTATCCTCTAAAAATGAAAGAGCAACATAAAAGAAAAACACATAAGGAAGTATAAGTGCAATTGGCCATTCGATACCCTTGATAAGCATACCAAACTCACCGACAAGGATATTTAGAAATACTCCTTCTGGGACAAACTTAGAGACGATACCAGTTATCCAAGGAGCGTAAACGTCGTTAACAAGTGGTAATAACACAGCTCCACGAAGAGCTTTACCACCGCCTACAACAACGGCTACCGCTAGACTTAGTACAACTAATGCTATAGGAATTCCAGGGAACAGTTGCATAGAAGCATCGCCTAAACGGTCCAGGAACGAAGGTTTTTTGTTATGTACCTTTTGTACCTTTTCTATGATTCTAGCAACTTCTGACCAGCGCTCGTCTGAAGTTTCAGGGATTTCTGTTTCAGCAACTTTTTGACCGAATGCGTAATCCCAGATAGTATCTTTAAGTTCCTTAATACCTATATTACGCGTCGCAATTGTTGGTATTACAGGAACCCCTAACGTTTCTTGTAATTTTTTAACATCAACCTCAATGCCTTTTCTCTCGGCTACATCTAATAGATTCAGGGCAAATACAGTTGGAATCTTGTACTCTAGCACCTGATAAGCAAAATGAAGGCTACGCTCTAAGTTGGTTGCGTCTAATACGCAAATAATTCCGTGCGCGCCCTTATTCATGAAATCGACTGCTACCTGCTCAGCAGGAGACGAGGCTTCTAAGGAATAGGTACCTGGAACATCAACTAAAACGGCCTTCTGTTCGTCGTATGTAATCTTACCTTGCGTAAAGCTAACTGTGGAGCCTGTATAATTAGCAGTTAAGACATCCATCCCTGTTAATTTAGAGAAAATAACACTCTTGCCGACGTTAGGATTTCCCATTAACAGAAAACGTAATTCACCATCTATGAGAGGAAGCTCTCTTCCTTCAGCATCACAACACTTCAACTAGTACACCTCATTTAAAGAAATCTCAATTTGCTCAGCAATATCTTTGCCAAGAGCGATACAGCGTGAGCCGATTTGCACAACTATAGGTCCGCCAAAAGGCTGCTTAGTTACTACAGAGACTGGTAAACCCTCACGCAAACCCATTGAATGGAGTAGTTTAATTGCAGGTAGACTCTTAATAGTGCAAGAAGCTTTTTTCTTTAAGGTATATAAAGGCATTACTATGCACCTCCGAATATGATAACAATTATCATTGTTATTGATAAATGTTATCATATATTATGCGGGAAATCAATACTTTCTCCACACTTTCTACATATTTTTTTAAGCTTGGCTATTTCTCTTGTTCGGTAAACATTCTAGTTTGCATGCATAAACATAGTATAAATATATCAGTTAGGCAACCTATACTACTTTGGAGGGGTGCTTGTGAACATACTAGACAAAATTGCGGCCCATCGTGAGCAAGAGTCAAAGCTGAAATGGGAAGGCACATTTGCAGATTATTTAAAAATTGTAAAAGAGAAGCCACATGTGGCAGATACGGCACATACAAGAATATATAACATGATTGCAGAAGCTGGAATGGAAAAGAAAAATAATACAACAGAATACAAATTTTTCAGCAAGGAAATGTTTGGACTAGAAAAAGCAATTGAGAGGTTAGTTGAAGAATATTTTCATTCGGCTGCAAAAAAACTAGATGTCCGTAAACGTATATTACTCTTGATGGGGCCAGTTAGTGGTGGTAAATCAACGATTGTCACGATGCTTAAGAAAGGCCTAGAACAATATACACGAACAGATAACGGCGCTGTCTATGCTATAAAAGGCTGCCCAATGCATGAAGACCCCCTACATTTAATACCAGCTGAGTTGAGGGATGACTTATATAATGAAATGGGCATTAAGGTTGAGGGTAACCTCTGTCCAGTTTGTCGTGTGCGCGTAGAGGAAGACTATAAAGGAAAAGTTGAGCAGGTGCTCGTAGAGCGAATTATATTTTCTGAAGATAACCGTGTTGGTGTAGGCACGTTTAGTCCCTCGGATCCTAAATCGCAGGATATTGCGGATTTAACAGGTAGCATAGATTTCTCGACGATTGCAGAGTATGGCTCTGAATCTGATCCAAGGGCGTATCGGTTTGACGGTGAGTTGAATAAAGCTAACCGCGGGTTAATGGAATTTCAGGAGATGCTTAAATGTGATGAGAAGTTTCTCTGGCACTTGTTAAGCTTAACCCAGGAGGGGAACTTCAAGGCTGGCCGCTTTGCCCTAATATCCGCAGATGAACTGATAGTCGCCCATACAAACGAAGCCGAATATTGGTCATTCATTAGTAATAAAAAGAATGAAGCCTTGCAATCACGGATGATAGTAATGCCGATTCCATACAACCTAAAGGTTTCAGACGAAGAAAAGATATACGATAAGTTAATTAGGCAAAGTGATATGAGCGATGTTCATATTGCTCCGCATACATTTCGAGCAGCAGGAATATTTTCGATTCTAAGCCGACTAAAGGATTCAAAAAAGCAAGGTATGGATTTATTGAAGAAAATGCGCTTATATGATGGTGTGGAAGTAGAAGGCTTTAAAGATAAAGACGTCAAAGAGCTGCAAAACGAATGGATAGATGAAGGTATGACGGGCATTGATCCACGCTACGTAATCAACCGCATTTCAAGTGCTCTAATTAAACGAGACACGGAATGCATTAATGCCCTGGATGTATTGCGGGCACTTAAAGAAGGATTAGATCAGCATCCTAGCATATCTAAGGAAGATAGAGACCGCTATCTGAACTTCATTGCAGTCGCCCGTAAGGAGTATGATGAATTGGCTAAGAAGGAAGTGCAGAAGGCCTTCGTGTACTCCTATGAAGAATCTGCTAAGACATTATTAGAAAACTATCTAGATAATGTTGAGGCATACTGTAATTCGCAGAAAATAACAGACCCGATAACTGGGGATGAAATAGATCCAGATGAGAAGCTAATGCGCTCTATTGAAGAGCAGATAGGCATATCCGAGAACGCAAAGCGTGCATTCCGTGAAGAAATCATGATTCGTATATCTACCTATGCACGGAAAGGCAAGCGCTTTGACTACCATTCCCACGATCGGCTTCGGGAAGCAATCGAAAAGAAGCTGTTCGTAGATTTGAAGGATGTAGTCAAGATTACCACATCCTCAAAGACTCCCGATGAGGTCCAGTTGAAAAAAATCAACGAAGTAACAAAGCGTCTAATCGAGGAATATGGCTACTGCTCAATCTGCGCTAATGAGCTATTAAGGTATACGGGAAGTTTGTTGAATCGGTAAAAAATAAGTGATGGAATAAAGGCGGACACATTATATTTGTGTCTGTCTTTTTTAATGCTGATTAACTTTTCAAACAACTTTAAGGTATTATTACTAATAGATGCTAGATTACTCTATGGGATTGGATGGGAGATGAAAGATTTTATGAAACAATACGATCTTATTGTTATCGGTGGTGGAGCAGCTGGTCTTACGGTAGCAGCTGGAGCATCCAGCTTCGGAGCTAAGGTTGCCTTAATTGAAAAGGAGCAACAGCCTGGTGGAGATTGTCTACATTATGGCTGTGTACCATCAAAGGCATTGTTAGAATCAGCAAAAGAAATATATAACATGAAAAAAGCCGCCAACGAATTTGGGGTTCAAGTGACTGGTGAGATTAACTTTTCTCGTGCTAAGCAAAGGGTAGAGGCTGCCAAGAAGATAATTGAAAAGCATGATAGTGTTGAGCGATTTGAAGGACTAGGAGTAGATGTTTATCATGGACAAGGCTCCTTTAAAACGAACAAAGAAATAGTCATAAATAACACAAATCAAGAGCCAAAGACTATTTATGGTAAGCGTATAGTCATTGCTACAGGATCCCGTCCTTTTATACCTGATATTCCTGGCCTAGAACAAATCGATTATGTTACTAATGAGACCATCTTTGACCTCGAAGAAGCTCCAAAGCGGTTAGTAGTTATAGGTGGTGGACCGATTGGGTTAGAAATGGCTCAAGCTTTTTCAAGAATTGGTTCACAAGTGACAGTTATTGTGCGCTCAGACAGAATTTTTGCTAAAGAAGATCAAGAATTAGTCCCATTTGCTACTGAAGCGTTAGCGAAAGAAATAAACTTTCAATTCCTTTCAGAGGTGTACAAGGTAGAGCTACTAGATTAAACGAAGAAAACTATGCGTCTTCACATTCAAAGAAAAAGCCAAGAAAGTAACAAAAACTCCCAAGGGCCAACGACAATAGAAGCAGATACGTTGTTAATAGCGGCTGGAAGAAGGTGCAACATTGAGTCTTTAGGCTTAGAAAAAATAGGGGTACAAATAAAGAATAGTAAAATTGTAGTTAGCGATACCTTACAAACTACTGCTTCTAATATATATGCCGTAGGTGATGTTATTGGTCATTATCAGTTTACCCATGCTGCTGGGCATGAAGGAAAGGTTGTAATAGCAAATGCGTTATTCGGTTTAAAGAACAAAGTACGATACGATAATCTTCCTTGGGTAACATATACAGATCCAGAGTTTTATCACGTGGGGTTAACGGAAAATGAGGCCCGTCAACAATATGGTAATGACATTGAGGTATACAAGGTGGCTGGGGATGATGTGGACAGATTTGTCACTGACCATTGTACTGATGCGTATCTGAAGATTATCACAAGTAGCAAAGGGCATATATTAGGAGCCCACGCTGTTGGGAAAGGTGCTAGTAATTGGATGCAAGAGATTGTCTATGCCAAGCAACATGGACATAAACTCGGTAACATTTCTAAGGTGATACACCCGTACCCAACACATGGTGCTATCTTGCAAAAAGCAGCTGATCAATATTGGCGCAAAACGTTGTTTTCTGGAACATTACCGAAAATTGCAAAGAAATATATTCAATGGTTTCGGTAAGAGATAGAAAGTTATATTTCATTTTACCTGGAAATGGTTGATTTCCCCTGTAGGACGAACTATTATAGTAGAAACGAGCGTTTTTCATATTTTTCTAATAAAGAAGGTGAATGCTATCAATAAGAAAACTTATATAATAACGTTTTTAGTTATATTCGGACTAGTAGGTGCTGGGTTTATTGCTTTAGCAATGCAAACGGCAGATACTAATGAAAAGAAAGACAATGATTCATACATAGAACAAATCTCATTAGAGAATGCTGAAAATCTTGAAGAACTAGCCTTAGAAGAACAAGAGCAGGAAGAGATTGAAGTCGAGGAACCGATTAGAACATTACGTATAACCGCAGTTGGAGATTTAATGGTCCATAGCCCACAAATCACGGCGGCATATAATCGTGAAACCCAGACATACTCCTACTATGATAATTTCAAGTACGTGAAACCTTATATTGAGCGTGCAGATATTGCCATCGGAAACCTCGAGACAGTTTTTGCTGGCCCAGAATCAGGCTTCACAGGCTATCCGTTATTTAACACACCTGATGAGTTTGCTGATGCACTTAAGTTCGCTGGATTCGATACGATTATAACAACTAATAACCATTCTATCGACAGAGGAAAACAAGGGCTACTAAGAACAATCGATGTTCTAGAGGAAAAGGGCTTTGATTTTGTTGGTACACGGCGCAATAAGGATGAACAAAGCTACATCGTTAAAAACGTTAATGATATTAATGTAGGGATTACAGCGTATACATATGAGACGCCAATGGTTAACAATCGAAAAGCAATAAATGGGATACTAATGAATAACGAGCTAGCAGCATTGATAGACAGCTTTAGCTACGAGAGACTCGATGAGGATTTAGCTAAGATGGAAGAACGCATCATGAAGCTACAAAATGCAGGCTCTGACTTAATTGTAGTTTACCTACACTGGGGTAATGAATACGCAACAACGCCGAATCACTACCAGAGAAGGATAGCAAGTGAACTGGCTGCATACGGGGCAGATATTATCATCGGCAGCCATCCCCATGTAATTCAACCCTATGAAATTATATATAATGAAAATCGTGGGACAGAAACAGTAGTATTCTATTCTCTAGGTAATTTTATTTCAAACCAAAGGGTAGAGTATTTAGGGACTTATCTTACTGAAAACGGAATTATAGTGAATATAGATATTGAGAAGAACAAAGATGGGACAAGTATTCAAGGAATATCATACACTCCGACTTGGGTACACAAATACAGAAAAGATGGAGTAAATCAATATGATATATTACCACTACCAGATGCTATACAGGATATAGAAGCCTTTAATTTACAGGAAAACAAGCTGCAGAGAGTAACTAACGCAAAAGCATCTACAGGTGAGATAATCACCAGTGAGAGCAGCGGAAGGCTATACTTAGAAGCGTTTTTAGAGCAGGAAGAATTATATAACATATCAGAAGTCTCTACTCAGTAATGGGTAGGGCTTTTTTTTGCCAAGAAACATTTGCATTATCACGCATACATATAGATATAAGAAAGCTTAGTAGGTTCCTGGGGGTGAATTTCTATATGAATGAACGCTTATTTATCCTTTCAAAAGACGATTGGTCACTACACCGCAAAGGATATCTCGATCAATCAAGACATCAGGAAAAAGTAAAGGAAGCCATCAAGAAGAATATCCCAGACTTAATTACGGAAGAGTCAATTATTATGTCTAGGGGTAAGGACGTTGTCAAAATTCCGATTCGCTCCTTAGATGAATTTCGTTTTCGTTATAACTTTAATAAACAACAGCATACAGGGCAGGGTGATGGCAAAAGCAATGTTGGAGACGTTATAGCCAAGGACCAAGCTGGTAGACCCGCTAATGGAACCAGTAAAGGTGATGGCGCTGGCGAACAACCTGGTGTTGACTACTATGAGGCTGAGGTTTCCGTGGATGAATTAGAAGAAATCATATTTAAAGACTTAGAGCTACCGAACTTAGAGCAAAAGGAGAATCAACAGATTACAGTTGATGACATTCGGTTCAATGACATTCGCAAAAAAGGCTTAACAGGAAATATTGATAAAAAGCGTACAATAATTGAAAATCTAAAACGAAATGCGAGAAATGGCAAAGCTGAAATCGGCAACATATCAATTGATGACCTGCGCTATAAAACCTGGGAAGAAATCATTATCCCGCACTCTAACGCAGTCATTATAGCAATGATGGATACCAGTGGAAGTATGGGACAATTCGAGAAGTATATTGCCCGCAGCTTTTTCTTCTGGATGCTCCGATTTCTCCGTACCCGCTATGAGAAAGTAGAAATTGTATTTATTGCACATCACACAGAAGCGAAAATTGTGACTGAGGAAGAGTTTTTCACCAAAGGCGAAAGCGGTGGTACCATTTGCTCTTCAGCCTATCGGTTAGCCTTAGAGCTTATCCACTCAAAATACAACCCTGCACGCTATAATCTATATCCTATACATTTTTCCGATGGAGACAATCTAACATCTGATAACGAACGTTGTATTCAATATGTGAAAGAGCTAATGGAACTTAGTAGTATGTTTGGATACGGTGAGGTGAATCAATATAATCGCCATTCCAGCTTAATGACTGTATATAATCACATGGAGCATAAGAAATTCCGTAAGGCAGTGATCAGGGAACGTCCCGATGTTCATAAAGCCTTGAAAACTATGTTTAGTAAGCAGGAGGTGACTGCCATTGAACGATAAGGAAATGATTCAGTTAGAACAAGCTATTCAGGACATTATGGATATAGCAAATAGCTTTGGTCTAGATTATTTTCCAATGCAATATGAGGTCTGTCCAGCAGACATAATATATACAATTGCTGCTTATGGAATGCCTACACGCTTTTCACACTGGAGCTTCGGTAAATCCTTTCATCGTATGAAGCTACAATACGATTTCAACCTCAATAGAATCTATGAGCTCGTAGTCAACTCCAACCCTTGCTATGCATTTCTCCTAGACGGGAATAACTTAATTCAAAACAAACTAGTATCAGCCCATGTGTTAGGACATAGTGATTTTTTCAAAAATAACAATAGATTCCGTAATACATCTAGGAATATGATAGAAAGCATGTCAGTAGCAGCAGAAAGAATTAGAAGCTATGAACTAGAGTACGGTATTCAAACGGTGGAAGAATTCCTTGACTCGGTAATATCCATACAAGAACACATCGACCCAACTCTATTTAGAAATACTAACAAGAATAATAGTGCAAATGAGCATGTGAATAAAAAGAAGTCAGAGCTAACAAGTTCTGCGAGAGCTACAGAATATGACGACCTTTGGGAATTAGACGATAGACAGTATGAAAAAGAAAACAATGACAGAAAACCAAGGCTAAGCGCCTGTAAGAAATTTAATAAAGAAGTAACAGAGAAAGACTTACTATACTTTATTATGGAGAACAGTAAAATACTAGAGCCATGGCAGAAGGATATCATCTCTATTATACGCGATGAAATGCTCTATTTCTGGCCACAGATAGAAACGAAAATCATGAACGAAGGCTGGGCTTCCTTCTCCTAAGGTGCTTAAATTGTTTTAGATTATTCATATTATAGCATAAAACAAAAGATTCAAATAACTATTGTTATGTAATAACAAGCTCGACGATATGATATTTAATCTGAATAACTAGCTTTAAATGACTGTTCATTCAATATTGCTAGTTAAATATAAATCTTCCAAAACTTATATAGATCTGTTAACAAGTCACAATATTAATATGGGAATAATGTTACGTGAATATTTCAAACATTCAAGAGAACTGAAAATTAGTTCTTCTTTTTTATTGGCAAATTGTGTATGGTAATGTTAAAATTTAAAAAAACATTGCTATTTGACAATTTTCAACATTTTTCGAGAAAGGAAAACGGAAATTTTTGTTGAAGAGACTATGATAGAGATAAGATGTTTCTAGAAATATTTCGAGAGGTTAAAAAATGAGGAAAGAAGGAAGTGTTAAGTAATGGGGTTTAGAATAAAAACTAGGGAAAATGTAAACTTTGATACTCCTCAAGAAATGTATAAAGACAATAAGAAAAGGAAAATTAATGGACCTCTAGATTATCAATCGAAAATGATAGATCAATATATGGAAAAAGATGTAATTAACAAAAAAGATATCGCAATAGAGTTACCTACTGGTAGTGGTAAAACACTAATAGGATTATTGATAGGAGAATATAGAAGAAGAAAAAACAAGGAAAAAGTTGTATATTTATGTCCTAATAACCAATTGGTTTATCAAGTGGTTGACAGAGCTACAAACGTATATGGAATAAAAGTTCATGGCTTTACTGGTAGTATTAGAAATTATAATCCTGATTCAGTATCAGCGTATAATAGAGCTGAAACAATTGCTATAACTAATTATAGTAGTCTTTTTAATAATAATTCTTTTTTTAGTGATGCAGATATTATTTTATTAGATGATGCACATAGTTGTGAAAATTATATTGCCAGTGTTTGGTCATTAGAAATATCCCGCACTAAACATGTCGAGCTTTATTGTTCTATGGTAGAAAACTTGAAAGATGTACTTGAAGAAACTCTATATAATAGAATGGTTAATAATAATCCTATGGCGCAAGATATTTATTGGTGTGATAAATTACCTAATGTACAATTTATTGGTAAAGCAAATGAGCTTTCGCCTATTATTGAAGAATATGTACAAGAAACGAATTTGTGGTATTCATGGGAAAAAATTAAACATAATTTGCACGCATGTAATATGTATTTGAGCTGGGGAGGAATATTGATAAGACCTTATATACCGCCTACTTTGACGCATCACCCATTTGAACAGGCGAAACAAAGAATATACATGTCAGCTACTTTAGGTAAAAGTGGTGAATTAGAGCGTATTACAGGAGTAAAAAACATTAAAAGATTAAAGATGGTAGCGGAATGGGATAAAAAAAGTATTGGGAGAAGATTTTTTATATTTCCTAATGCTTCGTTTTCACATGAAATGAATATGGAAGTATTATTAATGATTAAAAAAATGACAAATAGAATGCTAGTCTTGGTTCAAGATGATAACAGAGTTAAATCTCTTCAAAAGATATTTAATGATAATACAAATTCGGAAGTATTTTCTAGTAGAGACATTGAAAAATCGACCGATGAATTTGTCAAATCTCAGGATGGAGTAGCTATATTAGCAAATAGATATGACGGAATTGATTTAGATGGGGATAAATGTAACATGTTAATAATCGGCGATCTTCCATCGGCTACCCATTTACAGGAAAAGTTTATTACTAGCAGAATGGCTGCTTCAGTTTTATTTAATGAAAGAATAAGAACAAGAATAATACAAGCGATTGGTAGATGCACACGCTCTGATGTTGATTATGCAGCTGTATGTATATTTGGTAATGAACTTGAAAACTCATTAATTTCACCAAAAAAAATTACTCATTATCACCCTGAATTAAGAGCCGAGTTAGATTTTGGGTACGAGCAATCAACTAATCATGATTCTATTGATAGCTTTCTAGGACTATTAAAGTTATTTTTTGAACGAGGGCCTGAATGGGAAGAAGCTGAAGCCCAAATTATTAATATGAGAGATGAAATTATTGAATCAAATACTTTAAATATTGAAAGCAAAGACTTTGAAAAATTAAGATTATCATCTGCACACGAAGTAGAATATCAATATGCTTTATGGAAAGAAGATTATGAAGAAGCGTTAAAACAAGTAGATATTATTATTTCTATACTTTCTGGTGACACTTTAAAAGGGTATAAAGGTTTTTGGAACTATATGGGAGGATATATAGCTAATCAGATTTATAAAAAAGGTTTAGATAATTACTATGAAGTTTCAAGAAGCTATTTTAAAGAGGCCTCAAACTCCACAAAGTCGATTAATTGGTTTAATAAAATATTAGACCGAAGGGAAGTTAATATTACACAGCACAACGATTTAGGTATAGTAGACGTTATAGAGAGAATAGAACTACAAATCGTTCGTGATGGAATTAAACATAGTGGTAATTTTGAAAGAAAAGCAAAAGAAATTCTTGAACTATTAAAGAGTGATGATGGAAACGATTTTGAAAGAGGGCATAAAGAACTAGGTACACTACTTGGATATCATTCAGATAATTCTAACGGTCAGGCAGATCCAGATCCTTGGTGGATATTAAATGATAAATTATGTATTGTTTCTGAAGATAAAATATATAAAGAAGAAATAAAAAAAATACCAGTAAAACATGTAAGACAAGCTATCACCCATGAAAATTGGATAAGAGATAAGATAGATATATTGAAAAGAGATGCGATTATAGAAACTATAATGATAACGAATGCTGATAAAATTGAAGAAGCAGCATCAATACATGGCAAAAATATTTGGTATATTAACAGAGACGAATATGTTAATTGGGCAAGGAAAGCTATTGAGGCGATACGAAAGTTGCGCAGATGCTTTTTGGAGTCGGGTGATTTGCTATGGCGAATAGAAGCAGAAAAAATTCTTAATGAAGAACAAGTATCACCACTAGATTATTTAGAGTTTATTAAGAAAAAGAGATTATCAGAATTAATTAAAAATGAGTAATACAATATAGCATTTTTCATAAATTAGTTAAACAGCAGGTGGTGCAAAATGGATAAATATCGCAGTCCGTATTTTCGAATTTTTAACAAAAACATATCTGTCCTTAATAATAATCTATGTTTCTATTTGTTTGTTATGAAACAGTTTGAAAAAAACACAAAAAATGGTTTAATTAATAAAGAGACAAAGTTTATTAGTGAGTTGTTTAAAGAAAATATGTATAGTAAATCTATAAATGTTAAAGTGAAAGATTTAGAGACTGAGATAAAAAATTACGAACGAACAATGTTATGTGGTATTTTTATTCATATGTATTCATATTTAGATTTTTTTTTAGAACAATATGAACAAATGTTTAAAGATATAAAAGTTGATGAAGGTGAAAAAACTAGTAGGTTACAAGCTTTACTAAATAGAATTGATAAGAATCTTAAAGAAGATGATATTTTTGATGATAGTTTTCTGTACACATTAAAGTATATAAGACTAAGAAGAAATAGAATTATTCATGATAATGGTCAGAATTCTAAAGATATTGCTTTCATTATTCGTTATAAAGGAGAAAAAATAGTAGATTATTGGCAAAACAAGCTTCCTAAAAATGTTATAGATTTCCGATCTGAGAATCTTTCTTATTTTACTCATGATGAATTGATAGGATATTTTAATATCTCAAGATTAATGTGTAAGGAAATCGATAATAAACTTCTTAAACATTCAAATCGAATTTTTATATTAGATGAGTGTTTGAATCAGTTTTTACAACAAAAACTTACTAAGTATCCACCAAAGATTTTTAGTAGAAAGTTTTCTAAATTTTCTACTGATTCATTTGGAATAAAATTTACTAAAGACGAATTAGAAAGTTGTTATAATAAATATATTGGGGTGTAGCTCAGCGGTAGAGCGCCCTCCTTGGAGAAAACCTTACATTAGGGTTTTGTCCAAGAGGGGACATCTATTACGGCATAGGTTCGAATCCTATCACCCCAACCAATTTTAATTATATATACATATCCTAGTACATTAAGTAGCTTCAAATACTTTTGGCTATGTAATAATTTAATTTCTTAAATATATTTTAATATCAGTGGAATTTTTAATTAAAATAATTTTTTCAATGAGTTTAAAGATTAACGCCTTGGATTCTTCAATTGTTAGAACTTCTAAAGACTCTAAAATTTCGGATGTCTTTTTTTGTATATCTTTTGTGATTTTTCCGATATCAAATTGATCTTCCTGAACCATCTCAATTTCTTTAAGCAACTTTATATCTTGCTTCATTCTATCCTTTTCTAATTTCAAATCTTCAATAGTAATTAACCCAGCAGAATAAGCTTCCACCTTCCGTTCATAACGCTTCTTAGCTACATTGATCCTATCTTGTATATTGCTTATGTATTTTTCTTTCTTCTGCTCTATAATCATAGGCACTAAAGATTCATCTAGTGAATCAAGTAATTTCTTTAAACCCTCCTTGAACCACTTCTCAACATCATCAGCACGGTACTGCTTACTTGTACAAGTCCCTTTATTTTTATTAGCTGAACAACGATATACTCTATAACGTTTATTCTTCGAACCCGACCAGCCTATACTCATACCAGATCCACAATTACCACACTTAAGAAGTCCACCAAGTAAATGCGGACTGGATTTAGCTCGAGGAGCAATTTGGGTGCCATTAACACGTTTTTGGACGGATTCCCACTTGTCTTCATTAATAATAACTGGTAAGCAATCGTCAAGAGACACCCATTCGCTCTCATCTTTTTCCTTACGGCTCTTCTTACTAGAATCAACACGGTTCCATACTAAAGTTCCCTTATAAGCTGGATTGGTAAGCATTAGTTTCACTGAGCGTAATGACCATTCTTTATTAAAGCGAGAAGGGATTCCTTCTTCGTTTAGCATTTTTGCAATAGCAAAATAGCCTAACCCTTTCTCAAGGTAGGCATCATAAACTCTCTGCACAATTTTAGCTTCTTCATCATGTACAACTAACTCTTTATCCTGAAGCCTATAACCGTATGGACTTTGGGTAAGCCATTTACCACCTTTAGCAGCATGAAACATATTTTCAAAAACTCGCTCGCGAATTCGTTCGCGTTCAAATTCAGCCACTGCTCCTAATACCTGTAACGTTAATCTTCCAGAGGGTGTATTCGTATCAAAGGATTCACTTATTGATATGAATGAAACATCGTGTTCTTGAAATAAATCAATCATCTTAAGGAGATCTAATAACCTTCGACTCATACGATCTAGCTTTGTAACCATTACTTTAGAGAGTTCGCCAGCTTTAACTTTTGCCAGCAATTTATTGAGTTGAGGGCGGTCTGTTGATTTTGCTGAATAACCATCATCAACAAATACTAATGGAGTAATATCCCAGCCCATAGCACGACAATATGACTTTAACCGTACTTGCTGTTCATCTAGAGAAACACCTTCACGTGCTTGTTCATCTGTAGAAACACGACAATAGAGAGCTATGGATTTGTCAGTATTTTTATCAATTGCTTTTGCCATAGGTTATCCCTCCTTGCGTTTGTCCTATATATATGCGGAGTAAAATTTAATCATGAGCTTGTAAGAATTTTTAGGGTTGTCCCCCTTATGTAATCACATAAGTTTTATCAGGGGGAGATAATATGGATGAAGTGAAAGTAACATTTACTATAAAAAATGATGATACCGATATTTCGTTCGAATCATTTGAAGAGATATCTGATCCAACCGTTCTGAAGCAACTAAAAGAGAAGTTTGCCACTTGGTCAAAACAAGTTAGAAAAGCAGCAGCAGAACATTTAGTAAAAGAACAGCTCGGTGACGAAAAGGCAAAGCAAATTACCATAGGTTTTGAAAAATAAATCCATTAAACAGCAAAACGAGAGCTAACCAGTCTATATAGGTTATACTCTCGTTTTTTCTTGAGATTATTCATCTAAATAAAAAACATTTAGTTTAATGAATAATTTAGATACTACAGTAAATGATAACAGTGAAATTATTTAACTAACACTTTGCTATTAAATACATCAATACCTTGTTCAACTACTGATAAAAGATAATTAGCTAGTTCTGGGTTATTGTTGTTCAGGTCTTTTAGTAAATCATTCACGTGGTTCAGTCTGAAAATAAACTCCTTAAGATTAGCATTTTCCTTATTTGTACTGATAAAGAAGTCACTAAGAGTAACATTAAGCTCTTCTTGTAAATTTTGAATCAAAGATAGTTGAATGGTCTCTGTTTTTCCAGTCTCTAGATTACTCAGGTACCCTGCTGAAACATTTAATCGTGTTGCCATTTCATTTAAACCTACACCTTTTTGCAAGCGAAGCATTCTAATTCTTTTACCTAATTGTGTATACATCATTACCTCCTGAAAGGGTGAATTTGATTGAAAAAGTCTCATAAAACAGACAAACATGAAAAAGGGATGGTCGCATCAGTTAGTTATATTCATGATCCTAATGCCGCTAAGCTCTGGTTTAGTATCTATGTTGACATGGTTAAGAATGAAGTTGTCAAACAAGCTGCCCAGAAAAAGGACTAGTCATAAAAATATTTGCATATGTTGTACTACCACGCCAAAGACTGGGAGGGTTTTATGAAAACTGTATCTTATTTAAGAAACTCAACGAATCTTCAGAAAAACTCTATAGATATGCAACGTGACACCATCCTAACTCGTTCTATTGAACACTTGCTACCAATCGATGAAGAATATTTAGATGAAGATATTTCTGCCAGAAAATTATCAATAAACCAACGACCTGCCTTGAAAAAACTACTTGATGACATTGAGAATGATAATGTTCAAACATTATTTGTTTATAAAAGAGATCGCCTAGCCCGTCAAAAGGAAGAGTATGCGAAAATCTATAGACTCTTAAAAGATAAAAAAATTAAAGTTATTTTCGGAGCTAGTGATGAATCTCCTATTGATTACACAGACGTTGGTGAATTGTTTGAACTTATAAGAGCCTGCATAAATGAACGAGAGGGTAACCAAATTATTGAGCGACTTATGCAGACTAGGAAAACAAATTTCCTATCAGGTAAAACAGTTGGTCGATTACCTTACGGATATAAATTAGATAAAGACAGTAATAAAATCGAACGTATAGAACATCAATTAGAAATTGTTATTAAGCTATATAATGAATTGTTAAGTAAAAAGCACGCTAAAGTTAGGAATCTTACGAAAGCTGTTAATGAAGCAGGACTAACAAAAGACGGTAAGCCTTGGACTGCTGCTACTATAAAAAATGTAATAACTAACCCAATCTACATGGGTACTCGTGAGATGAACATAAATAAAGAAAAATTAACTCTGGAAAAGTTTAAGCATATTTCAATTATAGATAGCACCGATTGGTATGAAGCTCAAAAGATATTAGAAGAGATATCTTCCAAAACTGGCTCATCAAATCACGATAAAAAACAATTAACTTTTTTGTTAGATGGTATATTGTTCTGCAAAGAATGTAACCAGCTGCTAAAACCAAATAATGCGAGAAATCTAGATAATTTAAAGTACAAATGCTCTGAACATAGCCACATATATATCAATAAAGAACAGGTTGAACAAACAACAATTAAAATGAGCTTAGAATTCTTTAAGAACCTAATAAAATCAAACTTCACAGGACTGTCCCAGCGTTATCAAAAAGATTGCAAGATTGCCTTAGAACAAGAGATTAAGCAGCTTAATCAGCAGATTGATTCAATTCAAAATCTATTAGTACAACATACTGAGAAATGGCTAGAAGCTAATAATAAATCGAAAAAGGATCAGATAATGTCGGACCTAATTAAGAAACATGATAAATATACAGACGAACTCTATCGTAAAGAAAATATTTATAGCGAAATATCAGAGTTAGTAGAAATGGTTAAGAAAATATCTGATTATCACAAGGAGCTACCAAACTTCGAAAAACTCGATACTGAAGTGCAACAGTTTTTGTTGAAAGATATAATCTATAAAATTACAGTGTCTTCATCTTCCTTCCATATAGTTTTCAAACACCCATTCTTTGAAGCAAAGGAGGCATTCAATAATGTCCCTTAAAGATGTTCTAAAGCCAGGAATGAAAGGTATTTTCTATGGTAGACACTCCACTGATAAACAGCAAATGGATAGCCAAAGACAATCTGTATATGAACTTGCAAAAAAGTATAAGTGCTCAATTATAGAAGAATATTTAGATCCTGGTGTATCCGCTAGTAAAGTAGAACTTGAAAAAAGAGAATCTATTCAAAGAATGTTGAAAGACGCCAGGAAAAAAGAATTTGATTTTATAGCAGTCTATAGTAATGATCGTCTTGCTAGAAATCCGATAGAGCATATGATTATCCGCTTAAAAATAAAAACGTTAGAGATTCCAATTGTCATAAGCTCCAAGGAAACACTTTATGACCACGAAGATGATCTTTATCAAATTGTGCAAGATACTTTTACTAAAATTGAGTTGGAAAAAATTATTACTCGAACATATGATGGTCTAGTAGCTCAGGCCAAGAAGGGACATTTCAATGGCGGCAGAGCACCATACGGATATAAGTACATAGCTAAGCCCAGAGGCAATGAAGCCTTTGAACCTATCGAAGAAAAACTAATTTATGTTAAAAAAATGTTCGAACTATATAAAAAAGGTGAAGGCTTTCAAGCTATAGCAAATCATCTATCTGAGATAAATAGCGAAGAAAAATGGACCAAAGAAAAAGTAAGGGCGATTATTACAAACCCCTTTTATGCAGGTTATATTGCATGGGGCAAACGCAAATCAGGAACATCTTCGCTAAAAGAACGTGACCTATGGATTCTAGCTGACCAAGAATATATTACGCCTATCATTACAAAAGAAGAGTGGGAACTTTGCTGGTCGATTTATCATGATAGGAAGACTAGGAAAACAAGTCCGAAAGCTATCAAAACATCGTTCCTGCTAAAAGATTTAGTTCAGTGTAAAACTTGTAAACAGCTGCTAGATACTAAAAATCAACGCACTACGTCAAATACGGGTAAGTCCTATGGTGAAAGAAAGTATATATGTAGCTCCTGCAATAACTATATAACCTTAGAGAGACTCCATGATGATATGGTTCCAAGAATCTTAGCTGATGTAAGATGGCAAACGAAAGACGAAATATATAACGCTGTTGAAGTCACTCTTAATAAAGAAATACAAGAGTTAGAAAATCAAATAAAATCATTACATGAAGCTAAGGCTGAATATCTAGTTAAAAAAAGCAAGTTAGAAGTAGAGCTACGCCAGTACATGCAAAAGAATGAAAATAAAAAGGTAATCAATATTCTTACACTCTACAATCAAAGCCTTAATAAGAGTATTATGGAGATAGATCAACTAATAACAATCAACCACAAGCAGATTGACATGAAGAGCAATTTTAGCTTTACTAAGGAACTAATTGATAATGCTATAGATTCAATAACTGCAGAATCAGTAAATCATACTAATACAGATATTCGAAGTTTGTTACTAGCGCTGGTAACCAGTGTTACAGTGAATTTTAAAACAAAGCCAGTAACGTATGATTATAAGCTGAGAATATTTGCAGATAAACTAAATGTGACAAATCCAGATCAAATAAGCATATTTCATTAGACAATCTCTTAATAAGAGCTTGTCTTTTTTATTGTTCTGATATCTCGGTTATTAGGTGGAAATAAAAAGACCGAGAAAAATTTTTCTCGGTTTTAAGGTATATGTGCTATACCGTCTATACCTAATTACCGAGCCTGATATTAAAGGATATGGACATGCCACTGCTTGTACACTAGTACAAGCTATATTTATTATGATGACCAAATATTTAGCAAAATAAACGTCTCGGTAGTTGGGTGAATGAAATTTAATTGGGTGATATGAAGTGTCGGTTATTAGGTGAATAATTGCATTTAGACTAGGTGGTAAAATTCTGTATATAAATTATTAGTATCTTTTGAAGTAGTAATAGTTGCAGATTTGTGACTTATTGTATGTTGACTTATTGTATTCGTAGAAATACGATTACTAAGAGGAGTTTTGATCTATGGACATAATTAAGGTGTTTTCGAAAAATGTTAAAAAATATAGAAATAAAAAAGGTTTGTCGCAAGAAGCTTTTGCAGAAAGAGCTGGTTTACATAGAACTTATATAAGTGCAATTGAGCGAGAAAAACGAAGTATTGCTTTAGAGAATGTACAAAAGATTGCTGATGCATTAGAGGTAGAAACCTATTTGCTATTTATTGAAGATTCAGGTTAGATATTAAGGAGGTTTTATTTGATATGATAAAACATCAACTTCCAATTGAAACAGTTATAAGTCGCCTTGGATATGATGATTCAGATAACTTACATAGATATAAAGATTTTTATAGATTAAACCTATCTACTCATTTAATTAAAATACTAACTGAGATTAAGCCTTATGCTGCATATTTTATAGATAATAAGCCTTTTATCATTTTTTTTGATACAGCTTATAGGGAAATATCTTTCAAAAAGATAAGCAAGAAGGTATGGAACTCTCAAATTCCAATTGCTTTTTTTTGTGACGAGAATTCTGTTCAGGTTTATAATGGAACTTCATTAAATCTATCGTCATATGTGATAAATAAAGTTGCAGAGCTAGAAATTGATGAATGTAGTGAATATTCTGACTTTTCATATTGGGAAATAACAAAATCGGATTTTTGGACAAAATATTTAACAGAATATTCAAAAACTAAGTTGAACGAACATCTATTAAGTAATATAAGTTTTTTAACAAATAAATTAAAGAATGATTATAATATTAAATTTGCTACAAAACTTGTTCTGAGGCTAATATTTATAAGATATTTAATTGATAGAGGCGTAGATCTAGCATATGGGAATTTTTCAAATGATATAGTTAGCTCTCAAAAAGAGTTGTTAACTATCATTCAAGAGAAAGAGATGCTATATTCACTATTTTCACATTTGAAATCTAAATTTAATGGTAATCTATTTGATTTAGACAATGAGTTAAATAGCCCTGAATTGACAGAAGAAGTGTTTCAGCTTTTGTCTGAATTTTTATCAGGTACTGTAACAATGAATGATAATCAACTATCCTTTTTTGCTCTTTATGATTTCAATATTATCCCTGTGGAATTAATAAGTAGTATTTACGAGATTCTACTAGGTGAAGAGGTTCAAGCGAAAGACAATGCTTTTTATACACCAAACTACTTAGTAGAATATATTTTAGACAAGACGGTATTGGCGTTTTTGAGAAAAAATTATAAGTATAAAGTTTTAGACCCTGCGTGTGGTTCAGGCCTATTTCTAGTAGATAGTTATCGCCGCATTATTGAGGAAAATTTGGGTAGAAATGTCTATTGTGAAGATGATACCTTTCTTAAAAAGCTTTTAACAGAAAATATATACGGAATTGACATCAATGAAGAAGCTATTGATGTAACGATTTTTTCGTTATATTTAACAGTATTAGATTATAAAGACCCAAAAACTTTATCACAATTTTCGTTACCAAATCTTAAAGGAGTAAATCTTATAGTTAGTGATTTTTTTGATGAAAACAAACTTTTGAAAATGAGTGAAATCAAATTTGACTTTATTTTAGGAAATCCGCCTTGGGGAAAT
This sequence comes from Desulfuribacillus alkaliarsenatis, assembly GCF_001730225.1. NCBI lineage: Bacteria > Bacillati > Bacillota > Desulfuribacillia > Desulfuribacillales > Desulfuribacillaceae > Desulfuribacillus > Desulfuribacillus alkaliarsenatis. The sequence continues at coordinate 44,603 of NZ_MIJE01000004.1, forward strand.
GTTAAAAATGGACTTCACATAGAGTATTGTAAAAAAAGAGGATATGAAGATAAACAGCAAAACAATGAGATTAGTAGAAGTTTTGTTTTTAGGGCAAGAGACTTTTGTGATGAAAATACAGTTTGCTGTTTAATACTACACTCAAAATTACTGTATAATCAAAAACTTCCTGCAAGAAATTTCAGAAGATTCCTACTAGAAGAAACAAAAATTAAAAATATTATTGAAATGTCATCTGTCCGAAAACTTGTATTTGAAAATACAAAAGCACCAGCCGCAATCGTAGCATTTAAATATAATAATGATAATAATTTGAAAAATAAAATAGAGTATACTTCACTTAAACCCAATATTTTCTTTAAATTATTTAATGTAATTGTAATAGAGAAACATGATGTTAAGTACATAGCTCAAAGTTTATTGCGAGAATACGATTGGGCTTGGAAAACTGTTGTTTACGGCTTCGTGGGTGATTTTAACACAATACTAAATTTAAAAAAACGTTTTAATACAATAGAAGATTCAATAAGAGAACAAAATCCATCAATGTATGTTGGTGCAGGAGTTGAATATCAAGATGGAGATAAATTAGATGCGAGACATTTATTTGGTAGAAAATTATTAGATTCTAAGAAAGGTGTAGATCATTTCTTTGTTAATTCAAAAAAAACATCTATTTTTTCTAAAACTCATATTCATCGTCCCCGTGAAAAGGATCTATTTAATCCACCCTATGTACTAATTCCAAAGGGTGTAAGTTGCGATAATTTTAAGTTAAGAGCAGCATATAGCGATGAGTCATTTGTTTCAAAAACAACAATGTACATTATCAAAGGAATAAAAGAACAAAAATCCTTTATGTTGAATTTAGTTGGATTGATTAACTCTTCTTTATATAGTTATTTAAATATTATGCTAGGAACCTCTATTGGAATTGAACGGGAACAACGTTTTATGAAGGAAGTGCTTTCTTTTCCGTATTATTATAGTTATGAAATATCAAACAAAGTGGAACATATACAGAAAATAAGGTTTGAAAATCAGTTCTTATCCACTACTGATTTGAACCAAGAAATAGAAGAACTTGATGCTTTAATTTTAAGTGTATTTGGGTTAAAAGATAATAAATTCATAGATTATGCTATAAATGTACAAATACCGGAGTTAACTAAATCAAAAGAAGTCAATGTATACAAAAAAGTTTCATCTGGGGAAATGATAACATATAGTAAATGTTTTGAAGAACAATTCTCCAAAATATATAACAGATTAGGAAAATATATATCTATTAATCTGTATCCTAATATTTTAAATAAGTTTTCTGTCTTCGAGCTTTCTATATTAGATAGCAAACCAGAACAAAAATTACAAATATTAAATACATACGATGCAAATAAAGAGATTCTGACAAGATTTTGTGTATTTAAGCATAACGACGTTTTTCATCAATTAAGAGATGTTATACATTTTGATGAGAATTCATTTTTTATTATAAAACCAAATTACTCTAAAAATTGGCATCCAGCAATTGCAGAACTTGACCTCGCAGATGCGATAGATAAAATTATGTCAGACTCTGGAGGCGAGGAATCATGGGAGGCTTTATAAATCAAAATCTTAATTTAGAGTTCGAACGTAGTTTGTATGAAATTATATTAAATATGTTAATAAAAAGTAGTATTTTGATGAAAAAAGAATGTGTGGCTAATTATATCAAAGTAGCTAATCATGAGGAAAAAATCAGAAATCATTTGCTTGAGAATTATCTCGAAAATAACGAAGTGCGTTCAAAAATTGGGTTTTCTGGTATAGCTGTTAGATTCATTCCAGAGGCATTGGAAAACCATAATCAAAATACTGATACGTTTGTAGGACGAACTGATATTAAAGTGGTTTCTGAAAATTGGCTATTTGGAAATAATAAAGATTATTATATTGTAGAATGTAAAAGGATAGATGGGAGTAAAGATTTAAATAAGAAATATGTTGATGATGGAATATGTAGATTTGTTAATCTACCTTTAAAGTATTCCTCATTTCATAACAAAAATATCATGTTTGGTTTTGTGGTCAAAAATATAAATATTGAACTTAACACTTCAAAAATATCTAAATTACATGATGATAAATTGAATAAAATTACAGTGCAAAATTTAACACTAGTTAAAAGCATCAAAGAAGAGGACCTATATCTATATGAAAGCGATTATAATCTTGGCCTCAGGAATATTGGACTAAATCATATTTTTTATGATTTTTCATTAATAATTTAAGGGTAATGTTTGAATTAGGTGTTATTAATAAAATTATTCAAAACAGGTAAAATGTTAGCATTTATTTTATAAATTTAATGTCGTCCTTTTTGATAATTATAGTAAATAGCAATGAATCATAAACAAAGGGGGAATTTTATTGGTTTGTTTAAAACGCATAGACATAAATATGTATTTGCCAAAACACTTATATCAAGGTAATTCGACATGTACCTGCGATGATTGTAAGAATCTCAAAAGATTTGTGGATATTTATTCAAAAAAAGCACGTATGATTTATGAGCAGGATTTATTCAACTTTTTTATTACTAAAGCACCTTTTATACAAGGTGATAATATTGTAATGGGCAATGCAAGAAATTTTGATTTTACTCGAAACGATGAAAAAGAAATTATAAAAGAAGCTGTTAGATTTCTAAACTGTAATAGTACTTCATACAGTGACAAAAACGATATAATTTCTGTGCTAAACAAAATACTAGCCTATTTGTATGATGAATTTAATAGGATAATTGATAACCCATTAAAATATTTAATAGGCATGTTTACTTGTCTAGAATTTAATGTTTTTACAACAATCACATTAATATTGTGGTTTAAAGATGAAAAAGAAATGGATTCATCTGAGATTAAAGATGTTTTCGTGAAGGGACTAATTGATTCCCTAGAAATTAATAGATTTACAATTAAATCAAATAATGTTTATCATGAGTTAGAAAATATATTATCACATGATAAAAAGTGTTTCGAATTATGTATAGAATTGTTAGCAGTAAAATTAGAAAATAAAGAACTTGACGAGTTGATCAATGATTTTAACGACACATTTAATTATGGCAGATTATTAGAAATTAGTAGAGCAATACATACAATACATTGCTTAAAAACAGAATACATGGAAGGTACTCTCAATAATACTAGCTTAACTTTTAATCCTGATGGGAGTATATCTAATTATTCTGGTATTGATTTCGAGAGTTTTTCTACTAATTATTTAAAAGATATGAAAAGTTCAAAAAGCTTCCAGATTGCGAATAATCACTTAAATAGTATTAACAGCACATCAAAACATTATATTGGCTTTGATTCGAATGAACTTAATAATTTAATAGAAAAAATTGATGAAACATATGGAGGTGGAGATGAGTATCTAGTTGGAAGCATTACTGAATGGAAAAAAGTACTTTGTGAATTATCTGAGCAGACTGAGGATGAAGTAGAAAAGCTGTTTAATTTTCTCGTACAAGACAGAGATAAATCGAAACTTTATAAAGAAGAATCGGTCAGGAAAAATAGGGCGCTAAGAAAATGCTTAATAACTATAAACGACACCATTATTTGTCCTGTTGGATTGTTAAGGTATGCCCTGATTGGCATAACTAATGATTTGCGTTCAGGAGATATTGCTAATAAGCATATTATATCTGAATTGCAAGATGTATATAATACTATTAACAACAGTTTTGTTGACCATGTATCTTTATTGATAAGTACCAAATATAAATCAGCAAAGATGATAACCAATGTAGAGATAAAAGATATAGTAGTTGGCAATGAAATCATTGAAATACCAGGTGAAATAGACTTATTAATGTTATTAAAAAACCGTTTATTTGTTATCGAATGTAAAAATCTGAATTTAAAAATAACCTCTAAAGCTATAGCCAATGAATACGGACGTTTTAAAAAGAGAAATAGTAAAGCATATCAAATAAAACTAGATAAAAAAGTAGCTGTTATTGACAAGAACAAAGAAAAAGTAGCTAAATTTATTGATGAAAATTCCCAACAAAAAATAATAGAAACAATAGGACTTTTTACTACTAGTACTTTTACTATTGCTTCTCTTGAAGAAGACCTATTGTATCCAGTTATAACGTGGACAAATTTACTGGATTGGTTTGAGTCAAATGGATATAACTAATGGTTAGATTAACAAGTTTAATAATAGTAAATATAAAAACCTTTCTTCCAATTAATATATAACCAAGATAATTTTTCATGAATGTTAACATCGTATTCTAGAGCTTTCTCTATAATACAACGTTCATTAAATATTTCTATACATAACTTTGGATCTATTAACTTTTCGTTAAACTCATGGATTTCGGAGCTGGACATTCTGTCTAAGTTTAAATCAATTGCAGGCAAAATTTTAGCCCAATTGAACTCGGTATTTTTACACATAAAATAATTTAAAGTCATAAAACTTTTTGCTGTCCAAGTAGTGTCAATGTAGTCTTTTTCTTCGTCAACAAAAATCTTAAAGTCTCCTGAATAGTCTAATAAATTATTGATTTTAAAGTTCCTCAAACCTTCTATTGTATAACTCATATGTTGACAATTCCCTTCTTCTCCTTAGAAGAACGAAGGCTGGGCTTCCTATTGGCATATTAAAATCATGAGAGAGCTAAACCTAACTCAGCAGGAAGCTATTGATTTCGCGAAGTTAAACGCCCAGGTTATTCAACCATCTAAGACTAGCATCAACCCTTACTACCTTGGTTTAAAGATGTTTGAAGATATTGCTGAGAAGCATGGCGAGGAAGCAATCTTTGAAATCCGAGAGGTAGATTCTGATCAATCTTTTCTTCGTAATTATTTAACTAAGGAATTAGTAGAGAAGCTTGATTTATACATTTTCGCAAAGGTTGGTTTGCAGTGGAAGATTGTCGATAAGAAGTGGGAGGCTGTCCGAGACCATCTTGTGAAGTCAAAGACTAATGGAGGCTTTCCTGTGCTAGTTGTTAAGGATAGCGATTATTTCATGAACGGGGAACTATATGTTCAGCATCAATATGAGGGTGTTGAATTAGATATTAAGTACTTAGAGAAGACGATACCTTATGTGTATAACCTATGGGGTAGGAATGTTCATCTCAAAACGGTTATGGAGGGTAGGGACGTTGTCTTCACCTATGATGGCAAGAAAACACATAGAAGATTTGTTTGAACCTCAACCTCAAATCTTAACCAAAAACTACTTCAGTATGCTCGTAATGAGTATACTTTTTTTATTTTGCACATGTATTGAAAAGATAAATAAACAAAAATTGACAAACCAAGACCAGTAAAAGAAGGAAATCTACAATTTAAATAGAATAAATATAAATATGATAATTTTATGAAGATATTATAAATCGATATATTATGAGTTAGGAGATTACTATGGAAAACAAAAAGTATGTCCCATTTGATGATGAATTCTCTTTAAGCAAAAATCATGTGGCATTTTCCAGCCAAGCAGGTGTAATTACTAGTGCTCATATTTTATACATATATACAGATTTTGAAAAATACCTTAACAATATTATATCTTTTATCGTAAAAGGGATAAAATTAAACCAAGGTATCATCATTATAGAGGAAGAAAATGTTATAACATCGATACTTACTGAGTTAGAAAAACTAGGCTATAGCAATCATTTGCAATCACTTATATTTGCGCACAATGACGAGTTCTATCTCAAGAATAAAGCTTTTAATGCTAAAACAGTTCTTAAGCACTTTGAGGAAAAACTACAACCACTATTAGAACAAGGATATTGTATTCGAAGCTGGGGGAATGTTTGTTGGAATAACCATGAAGATATAATTGAGAAATTAAAAGTTTATGAAGAAAGTGCTGACAAAAGCATAAAAGAATTACGCACGTTTACTGTCTGTGCTTATAACGCTACTGAGTTGCCAGCTAATATGTTAATTGAGATTATGAAAAGCCATGAATATATTATGACAGATATAGAGATATACTCCAATAGTCTTTATTCGAAAGTTGACCCACCTCAAGCAGTTGCAATTTCTAATAATATTGATGAATCATTAGTTAATTACCATAGACATAAGCTTGATTTATTAGAGTTAGATAAATTAAAAATGATGTCCGAAATGGCGTCGATTATTAGTCATGAAGTAAGGAACCCGATGACAACAGCTAGGGGATTTTTGCAATTATTTTCAACAAAAAAGGAATATGAGAAAGATTGGAGATTTTTCAATCTAATTATCGATGAGCTTGATCGCGCTAACAGTATAATTACAGAGTATTTATCGCTAAATAAAGATAAGAAATTTACGATGGAGCTACAGTGCCTTAATTCAATAATCGAAAGCATTGCACCGTTGGTGCAAGCAATTGCTGTGGACACAGGGAATAGTCTAGAGCTAGATTTGCAACCAATACCAGAGATTGAAATAGACGGACAAGGAATTCGTCAAGTATTACTTAATCTATTTAAGAACGGTATTGAGGCGATGGAACGTGGTGGTGTTATTAAAACGTGTACTTTTGAAAAGGAAGGGTTCGTCCATTTATTGATAATTGACCAGGGGCATGGGATTAGTGCAGATATGCTTGATAAATTGGGTACACCATTTGTCACTACAAAGGATGATGGGACAGGTCTAGGACTTACAAAATCATTTGAAATTCTCGAAAGACACAGAGCGCAGGTAGATATAAAAACTAGCAGCCAAGGAACTACTTTTCATATCAAATTCATTGTTTATTCATAGCTTTTGCACATTTAAACTGAATATTATGATAAGATATCCTAGTAATTATACTTTCTTGTTTGAATATATTATAAGCAGGAAAGTTTTGTTTTTTATTGGGACAGTAAAGAAGGTGGATAATGAAGAAGACTATTATTTCCGTATTGGTGGCTATATTGATTGCTATCAGTATATTTATTGAGATAAATACAGAGCTATTATCCCAGGTTTGGAAGGGTAACTTCGAGACATTGCGGATATTAAGTAGCGAGAACCTATTCTTAACATTTGTCCTCACTTTAATATTGATGATTGTGCAGAATACCTTCACTGTAATTCCGCTGATTCTTCTAATAACCTTTAATATAACTCTATTTGGTTTCGTGTATGGCTATTTATGGAGCTGGTTTACTAGTGTTATTGCAGCGGCTATTGTTTTCTTTGCAGTTAGATATTTTTTTCAGGACTATGTTTTGCGGAAAATCCAGCCAGGTGTTAAAGAAAAGGCTGAAGAGAACGGATTTATGTATGTATTTATAGGTAGGGTTTTTCCATTTGTCCCAACAAGCTTAATAAATATTGCAGCTGGTGTTTTTGCAATACGCTTTGATCATTTTTTAATAGCAACTATTTTTGGGAATCTTATATATTTTTTTGTACTATCTTTAATCCCACTAGGGATACTTGCAGCGGATTTGGATCGTTATGTATTAGCTTTATTAGCTCTAGCAGCAGTATCGGTATTTCTAGTGAGAACTTACTACAAGAAGAAAAAAGCTGCCAATGGTAGTGAAGTTGAAGTCAACTAATGTTAAAATATATTTGAAACTCTATGATTATTAAGGTATATTTTGAATATAGTTATAAGGCAAGCTGTTATTGACAGCTTGTTTTTTTGTAACGAACAGAGATGGAGGCGAACGTCGTGAATCTGCATATAGGATTGGATGTTGGCTCTACAACAGCAAAGATGGTTGCGTTGAATGAGCAGGATGATATTGTATTTAAGTCCTATAGAAGACATTTTTCAGATGTGAAAAATACAACGATACAGCTTTTAGAGGAGCTCTTACATAGATTTCCGAATGGTAATTTTAAATTCACCATTAGTGGTTCGTCTGGTATGGGTTTGTCTGAAATATTAAATATACAATTTATACAAGAGGTAATTGCCTGCACAGAGGTTGTGAAATATCTCGATTCCGCTGTTGATGTGGTTATTGAGTTAGGTGGAGAAGATGCTAAAATCATTTATCTAACTAATGGTATGGAGCAACGCATGAACTCGGCTTGTGCAGGAGGAACTGGAGCTTTTATAGATCAGATTGCATCTTTATTAGATACTGATGCAGCAGGTTTAAATGACTTAGCTAGAACCTATGAAAAGATTTATCCTGTCGCTTCACGCTGCGGTGTTTTTGCAAAGACTGATATTCAGCCGCTCCTAAACGAAGGTGCAAGGCGTGAAGATATTGCGGCATCTGTGTTTCAGGCTGTCGTTAATCAGACTATCAGTGGGCTTGCCTGCGGTCGACCAATTCGTGGCAAGGTTGCCTTTTTAGGAGGGCCGCTAACTTTTCTACCAGAGCTACGTAATAGATTTATAGAGACCTTAAAGTTAGCTGATAACGAAATCTTCGAAACTGAAAATGGACAGTATTTCGTTGCTATAGGAGCTGCTATGGAGAGCAAGGATAGTAGTTTCATAGATTTAGATGAACTAATAAATACCCTGAGGAAGATAAATGGTGTTAATCGTACTGCAAAAACAGGTAGACTACAGCCATTGTTCGCCAATGACCAGGACCTAGAGCAATTTAGGGTGCGTCATCAGCAGGCTAAAGTTGAGCAGGGTAAGCTAGATGAATACGAGGGCGTATGCTTCTTAGGTATTGATGCAGGCTCTACAACCACGAAAATTACTCTTATTGATGACCAAGAGCGGGTTTTATTTACTTATTATGTTAAAAACAAAGGCAATCCACTTGAATCTGTGCGGGAAGGTCTGAAAAGGCTTTATAGCTCTATGCCTGGGGTGAAAATAGCTAGGTCAGTAGTGACGGGCTATGGAGAGAAATTAATTCAAGCGGCATTCCAGCTAGACAATGGAGAAATTGAGACCGTGGCCCACTATCGGGCGGCGAAGAAATTCTGCCCTGATGTCAATCTGATTATTGATATTGGTGGACAGGATATGAAATGCATTAAAATTAAGGATGGAGCTGTGGAGCGGATTATGCTTAATGAAGCCTGTTCTGCTGGCTGTGGTTCATTTATAGATAATTTTGCGAGTACTTTAGGCTTGTCAGTAGAAGATTTTGCTGACATAGCCTTACAGGCTAAGGCCCCTGTTGATTTGGGCTCACGCTGTACGGTGTTTATGAATTCTAAGGTGAAAGAGGTACAGAAGGAAGGTGCTGAGATTGCAGATATATCTGCGGGTCTATCATTTTCCGTTATTGCCAATGCCTTATATAAGGTAATTAAGGTGAAAAGAGTAGAGGAGCTAGGTAAGCATATTGTTGTCCAAGGGGGAACATTCCTAAATGACGCGGTACTTAGGGCCTTTGAGCAGACTATTAATCGCGAGGTACTACGTCCTGATTTGTCAGGTTTAATGGGTGCCTACGGTAGTGCGTTAATTGCTAAGGATCAATATATACTTGCTAACGAGCAACTACCGTCTAAGCTGGTAGCTAAAGCTGAGCTAGAGAGCTTTAAAGTAACAGCCAGTCATAGTCGTTGTAAGTTGTGTGAGAACCAATGTCTGCTAACAATTAACCGTTTTGGCGCAAAGCAGTCATTTGTTACAGGGAACCGATGCGAACGTGGCGCAGGACGCAAAAAAGTCACTAACACTCTACCAAATTTAGTAGCAGAAAAACGTGACAAACTTTTTAATAGAGAGTCGTTAGCTGCTTCAGAAGCTAAGCGTGGAACGATAGGCATTCCACGTGTCTTAAATATGTATGAAAACTATCCTTTCTGGTATAGATTTTTTACTGAGCTTGGATATCGGATTGTATTATCTAATCCTAATAATAAGGAAGCATTTCAAAAAGGCATGGACACGATTGCATCGGAATCGGTGTGTTATCCTGCAAAGATTGCCCATGGCCATATTATTGACTTGCTAGAAAAGGGTGTAGATACTATTTTCTTCCCTTCAGTAGTTTATGAGCAGCAGGAGTCCAAGGAGCAGCAAAACCATTTCAACTGTCCAGTAGTTGTCTCTTATCCAGAATCGATTTATGGCAATATGGCGGTTTTAAAGGAACAGGGAATACGCTATCTAAATCCGTATATTACCCTAGATAATAAAGCGGCGCTAATTAACGAGTTGATTAGTACATTTAATGATATTTCGAAAGCTGATATTAAAAAAGCCGTAGCTAAGGCTAATGAAGAAGCACTGGAGTTTACTAGCTGGCTTAGAGAGCGTGGACAAGAAATTATAGATGAGATAGCCAAGACGGGAAATAAAGGTATTGTTGTAGCGGGGCATCCGTACCATTTGGATCCTGTAGTTAACCACTGGATACCAGAAGAGATTATTAAACTAGGTATGGCTGTGCTTACGGAGGATGCAGTCGCTCATTTAGCTGAGGATACCTTTGTTCCGAATGCCGTTAATCAATGGACATATCATAGTCGTTTGTATCGTGCGGCCCACGTTGTCAAAGCCAACCCTAACATCGAGCTAGTCCAACTGACGTCTTTTGGCTGCGGCTTAGATGCGATTACAACAGATTCCGTGCAGGAGATTTTAGAGCATGGTCAACGCCTATATACCTGGATTAAGATTGATGATATAAGTAATTTGGGTGCGGCTCGAATTCGTTTGCGTTCGTTGAAGGCTGCGATGGAGGAAAGGCAAAGAAAACAAACACCGAATTGGCAGCCAGAGCCTATGAAAGCTGACGAGCGTCCAGTATTTGATAAGGCCCATAAAGACCAGTATACAATTCTAGCGCCGCAGATGGCACCGACCCACTTTCGCTTATTTGAAAAGGCATTTCAAGTTCATGGGTATCGACTAAAGCTTTTAGAAGAAGTTCAGGAAGAGCATGTTGAGGAAGGCCTTAAATATGTTAATAATGATGTCTGTTATCCAGCAATTTTAACTATAGGACAAATCCTTGCCAGTCTAAAAAGTGGAGAGTATAACCTGGAGCGCACGGCAGTTATTATGTCACAGACGGGCGGCGGATGTAGAGCAACTAATTATCTTGTGTTACTACGAAAGGCACTTAAAGACGCAGGCCTTGGTCACATTCCAGTTCTGTCCCTTAATGCTGGTAGCATGGAAAAGCAGCCAGGATTTAAGGTTGGCCTAGGAATAGCGCAAAAGCTTGTTATTTCTGCCTGCTACGGCGATTTACTAATGCGGCTTAAGCTAGCGGTAAGACCTTACGAGAGAATTAAAGGTAGTACCGAGCAGCTATATGAGCTTTGGATGGAGCGTTGTGTGGAGTCTTTAGGTAGCTTCAATATGCGAAAATACCGCGAAATATTAAAAGGGATAGTGGATGATTTTAAGAATCTATCAGTCATTAAAGAAAAGAAACTACGTGTTGGAATCGTCGGGGAGATTCTTGTTAAATATCATCCTTATGCTAATAATCATTTAATAGATATAATTGAGGCTGAAGGTGGCGAAGCTGTTGTTCCAGACTTTATAGACTTTTTCCTATATGGGATTCATAACCGCAGCTTTAAAGCAAACCATCTTGGTAAGTCTAAGCTACAAGCGGGTATTGGTACTGTTTTTAAAAAATATATTAATTATTACCGTCAGCCAATCATAGATGTGCTTAAACAAAGCAAGCGTTTCGAAGCGCCATTACCGATTGAGAAGATTGCAGATAAAGCGTCCCATTTTATTAGTCTAGGAAATCAGATGGGAGAAGGCTGGCTACTGACAGGGGAGATTGTAGAGCTATTAGATATGGGGGTCAATAATGTAGTCTGTGTACAGCCGTTTGCATGTTTACCAAATCACGTTATTGGTAGAGGGATGTTCAATCCGATAAAAGAGGTCTACCCTGATGCAAATCTAGTATCTATTGATTACGATCCTGGGTCTAGTAAAGTTAATCAGGTAAATCGTATTAAGCTTATGATGCATATTGCCAAAAATCAGGCTGACTCACAAGCAGTCTCTGAGATAAGAAAGCTGAAAGAAACGGATGAAAAACATAAAGAAGAAGTAGCTTGTGCAAGGTGACCTTAAATGGTCACTTTTTTTCTTACTATTAATTTCTTATACGAATGCTAGAACAAGTATGAGCATAGACTTTTATTACGGGAGCGATTAAGCGTAACAGATAGCTTGAAGAGGGGTGTTTATTATGAGTATGCCACAAATTCCAGAATCAAAATATCGTCCAACCTATGAGGAAACAATCATAGACTTATTAGAGTCTATTGCTTTAGAAGAGATATCATTGTCCCATCTAATGAATGCAGAGGCAGAAAAGATTCAAGCCTTTGTAGGGAAAAGCGCAAACTTTCCAATGTGTTCATCATATCAGGAGATTATTACATTCAATCAGTCAGTAAATCAAATCATGGATACGATGTTAATGAAGGAATGGCTGCTACTTAAAAAGCTAGAACAAGTAATCCAAATCGACAAGCGCAGAAAAGCAGCTTCTCATAAAGATGATGAAATAACAGAGACGGAAGAGTTAATAGACGAAGAAGACATTAAGGATGACTCAAGCGATTGGCTCTAAGAAGAGGCATTGTGTTAAGTGTTTATTGCACTTAAATAGAACCACCAGTGTGATGAGTCAGAGCCAGTATGTGCATCAAATTGAGCCAGTATGTGCATCAGTGAGAGCCACACTAGTTTTATCTTTATTCTTTTTTAGATTTTTAATAGCATCAACCAACTACGCAGGTTGTCAAGGGCGAGCGGTTTTTGCTCGCGAAGTTCACCCTTGACAGCCACGCAGTTTTACATCCTATTCTTGGTGTCTGTGAAAACAGGCACCTGCCTT